>JAITPE010000199.1 GCA_031289575.1 Spirochaetia bacterium
CAGCATATATTTCTTCGCCCGGCACATTATACTTAAGAATTTTATCTCTGTGAGAAAAACCCATAGGAATAACATTCTTGATTATTTTATCAATTTCTTCGACCGAATGTTTTAGTTCTGGAAGTTTAACACAGCTGATTCCACAACCTATATCCACTCCGACATGATTTGGATTAATTCGATTAGTTAAAGGCATTGTAAAACCTATAACTATATCTGCGCCTGCATGAGTATCCGGCATTATACGAACCGGAACATTTTTAGATACTTCATCATTGAGTATCTCGTAAATCATAGATAATGCTTCTTGCTCAATATCATCAATAAAGATTTTACAATCTTTATTGTATTTTCCCTTTAATTCAATCATCTTTTCCGGTATTATTTTGAAAGTTCCGCCCGCACCTTAATAATCTCGGCGGCGATACTCACAGCGATTTCCTCCGGCGAGTCGGCGTCTATGGACAGACCTATTGGATTATAAACGCGGTCAAAATCGGCCTGAGAAAAGCCGTTTTCCACAAGATTCTGGAAAACGCCTCTTCTCTTCCGCTTGCTGCCTATCATGCCGATATAACCCGCGTTGGTTTTCAGCGCAAGCGCGAGCACAAGCTGGTCATTGACATGCCCTCTTGTAACAATAATTATATAGCTGTAGCGGTCTATTGAAATATTGTCAAAACTCTCCTCAAAAGGCGTTACAATTACATCGTCGGTTTCGGGAAATCTTTCTCTGTTGGCAAACTGAGGCCTGTCGTCCATGACTGTTACATGAAAATCCACAAACTTAAGAATAGCCGCCGTCTTTTGCCCCACATGGCCGGCCCCGAAAATATAGGCTCGGTGGTGAATATTTGCCGACTCCACAATGTAGCGCCTGCGGCTTTCCGTTTCCACAACCTTGTACCTTACATCGGACTCAAAGGCAAGCCGCCTTAATTCATCCGCGGAACCTATTGCCGAGCCGATCATTTCACCGCCGGCCATGAATATGCACTGTTTTCTAAGCGCCGCCTCTTCTTCGGTATCATGAATAAAGGTTACCAAGAAGGCGGCTTCCTTTTTTCCGGCGGCAAGGTACTCAAAGATTTCCTTATTCACCGCGTCCGATGAATCTATAAAATCAACCAACACCTCAAGGTCGCCGCCGCATATCATATCTATGCCGGAGAGTTCGGTTTTGTTAAGATGCAGTTCTTTGAGTTCGGCCTTTTTGTTCTTTATTGTGTTGCCGGCCTTCTCCATGACCTCGGCTTCCATAACGCCGCCGCCTATAGTCCCGGCTATGCTGCCGTCCTTGCGTACAATCATTTTCGCTCCCGGCCCCCTGGGAGCGGAACCGTCAATAGTTATGACTGTTGCGAGAGCAAAATCTTCTTTATTGTTTATAAGCCTTAAGGCTTCAGTATAAATGGTTTCCATTATTACTCCTTGTTATAAGATACCCACTCGTCTCCGCTTTTTACATATCCACAACTACTATATCCTGAATCTCATCAAACTCCTTGAGCCTGTCTAAAAGCTCGCCCGGAACATTGTTGTCTACCCGGAGAATCATAATCGAGCTGCCCTTGGAGTCCGAGTCCGAAACTATCATTCTTGATATGTTCACATTATATTCGGCAAGTTTTATGCCTACCTTGCCTATGACTCCCGGCACATTTTTGTGCGGAGCGTAGAGAAATTTTCCATGAGGATCAAGGTCAAGCCTGTAATCATTGATATTTACAATGCGCGGATATATTCTGTCAAAAACCGTTCCGCTTATTTCAAAAATACTTCCGCCGTCTTCGTAAACCTTAAGCGTAATCATATTCTTGTAGTCCTTCTGGCCCACCTCAAGGTCTTCCACAACTTCAATTCCCTTTTGTTCGGCTATAAGTCCTGCGTTTACAAAATTGACTGTTTCGGGAACGCTTCTTTCAAGAATTCCCTTCAAAGCCATAAGAGAGAGAATTTTAAGATCACCGCCGTTTTCAATTTCATTTCCCGAAAATTTAATTTCTATTTTTCTAACTCCGTGCTTGCTCAACTGAGAATAGAAATGACCCATTTTGCCCGAAAGCTCAATAAACGCGCTGAGTTTTTTAAAGGACGTGTCGGATATTGATGGAATATTAATAGCGTTCTTAACCATCTCTCCTCTAAGGCCGGCCAAAACCTCATTGGCAACTTCAACGCCCACACGGAGAGAAGCCTCGCTGGTTGATGCGCCCAGATGAGGCGTTCCTGTAACATTGTCAAATTTATAGAGCCCGTGTCCGCTCTGCGGCTCGTTCATCCATACATCAATGCCAAGCGAGGCAATCTTTCCGCTTTCTAAGCCGCGCACAAGGGCATCCTCATTGTAGAGCCCGCCTCTGGCTACGTTTAGAAGGTGCACTCCGTTTTTCATAATTGAAATTTCCCTGTCATTGACCATGTCTATGGTCTCTTTGGTTCTCGGCGTGTGGATTGTTATGATATCGGCCTGTTTAAAAAAGTCATCGAGCACAGTTATTTTCTCCGCCCCGTACTTCTCGAACCTTGAGTCGGCTATATAGGGATCATAGGCGATTATTTTTCCGGGCGCAAAGCCCTTGAGCCTTTCGGCTACAAGGCCGCCGATTCTTCCAAGCCCTATGATTCCTATTACCTTATCCATAAGCTCGCTTCCGTGAAAGCGCTTTCTGTCCCACTGCCCTGACTTAATGAATCCGCTCGCCCACGCCACATTGCGGCAGCTCGCGAGCATAAGCGCTATTGTGTGCTCCGCCGCCGAAACAATATTCGATTCGGGCGTATTTGCAACAATAATGCCCTTTTGGGTGGCGGCGTTTATGTCGACATTGTCTAATCCGGAACCTCCGCGGCCGACAATTTTTAAATTGACGGCCGCGTTCAAAAACTCTTCGTCAATAATCGTTTCGCTTCTTATGATAATAGCGCTGTATTCCGTAATTATTTTAAGAAGCTCATCCTTGGAGAGCTTGTACTTTACGTCAACCGTGCAGCTTTTTCTAAGAAAAGATACGGCCTCATCGTCCATAAGCTCAGTGATAAGAATCTTCATATTTTTTAATTCCATAAAAAAGTCCTCCTGATAATAAAATGTTCGGCAGCGTTAATCAGAGATTATGAATTGAAGGAATTCCTTCACGCTGTCGTCATGTACCGCGGTAATAAGCGTATCCAGCATGGAGTCGCTGTTTGTGATTTTGTTCAAAAGGCGTCCCCTCTGGTAATAGTCTATGCCCTTGAAATCATCGTCATTTTTCAAAAGCTCCCTGAGCATCCTTAGCCCGATAAGCGAGTCCTCAACACCGTTGGGGATATGTTCCTCTAACTCGCGGCGCATTCTCGCCGCAAACGCAGGAGAAGCGCCGCTTGTGGAAACCGCAAGTATTAAATCGCCTCTTCTGGTAAAAGATGGTACAAAAAACGAGCAGTTTGGAGGATCATCCACCGCGTTTATGAGAATATTGAGCCGCAGGGCATCCTCGAAAACAGCCTTGTTCGCCTCGGCGTCATCGGTTGCGGAAAAAACAAGCAGAGAATCAGCGATATCTCCTTTTTCATATTGGCGCTGCGTCAGTTCAAGGCGGTCTTCAAAAATTTCCTTCAGCACATTAAAATCCGCATGAAACTGCGGAGATACAACCTTCACATGGGCGCCGGAGTCCAGAAGATCCTGAACCTTCCGCAGAGCCACCTCGCCGGCGCCTATGACGGTCACCCTGCGGTTTTCGATATTTATCATAGCCGGGTATAGGATCATGCCAAGAGTTCCTCCGGCTGCCTAAAGTCCTCGCCCGCCGACGCCAGCTCGGCCTTCATATCACCGGTAAGGCCTATTTCTTCATCGGACAAATAGCACTGCGGGTCGGGCGCCCAGGGATCGTTGTATATCCTGTAGGCTCTGACCCGCATGGCTCCTGTGCACATTGCTCTGTACCCGCAAAGACGGCAGCGCCCCTTTACAAAATCGGCCTTATGCTTTAGGCCTTTCATTATGGGATCGCTTTCATCCATCCATATGCTGCCGAAATCACGCTCGCGTACATTGCCGAAGCTGTAATCCTGCCAAAACTGATCAGGATGCACATTGCCGAAAAAATCAATATTGCCTATGCCCACGCCGGTACTATGCGCGCCTCCGCCGTTCCATTCAAGAAGACGGCGTATTTCGGCGGCGCGCCCGGGGTTTGTTTCAAGCAGTTTCAGGTAGAGATATATGCCGTCAACATGATTATCAACCGTAAGAATATTGATGTCGAGCCCGCGGTCAAAAAAATCATCGGTCCTTTTAATAATTATATCCATTGCCTTTCTTGACTCGCTGTAAGTAAGATCATCTTTATAGATGTCATGCCCGCGCCCCGAATAAACCAGATGATAAAAGCAGGCGCGGTTGATACCCTCGTGTTCAATAAAATCAAAAATTCTTTCCAAGTCAAGATAATTTCGCTTTGTGAGGGTAAGGCGCAGGCCGACCCGCTGGCCGGCGCCGGCGCAATTGTTGAATCCATCCATCGCTTTTTTGAAAGCGCCCGGCACGCCGCGGAAATGGTCATTGACATCCTCCATTCCGTCAAGGCTTATACCGACATACACAACGCCGGCATTTTTTATATCGCGCGCCTTATCCTTGGTGATCAGCGTGCCGTTTGTGGAGATTACCGGACGTACCTCTTTTTTTGCGGCGTGCTCCAGCAGGGCGAAAAGGTCGTTCCGCATCAGCGGTTCGCCGCCGGAGAAAAGCAGCGATGGAATTTTAAAACCGGACAGGGAGTCGATGAGTTTTTTGCCTTCATCTGTTGTAAGTTCTCCGTCGTACTTTTTGTTTTCGGAATCGGTGTAACAATGAACGCATTTGAGATTGCATGTGCGCGTTGTGCTCCACACAACAATGGGATGCCTCTCCGCGGCCGAGCCCGGCGCGGCGTGCGGAGCGTTACCGTGTGAATCGGCATGAGCCTTTGTTCCATAGCGCAGCCCGTCGCCGGTTGAGCTGCCGGCACAGTATATTTTTCCTACATCAATCATAATTCTTTTCCTTCCATTTTTGGAAATCGGGCGAGAAATACATCACCCTTTGCTTTTTAAATTCCCGCAAAGAGTGCAGCACAAGTTTATCTGCGAGAGCGGAGCGTTCCGAAAGGCCGTTGATTATCTCATTTAATTCATTTTCGTTTTTTGCGTGTACCATAGCAAAAAGCGGATACTCCCACTGCCCAGGGTGCAGGGTCCTTATGTACAAATGGGTTACGGCCTCGCTTTCGATAAAGGGTTTAAGCGAGTCTTCGCTGTCATTGAATTTCCACGCGGTCATGGCATTATGGCTGTAGCCCGCCTTTTGGTGGCGCAGCACAGCGCAATAACGGCGCATGATTTTATTCTCCTCAAGCTGGGCCGCGCTCTCAATGAGTTCATCCTCAGAGAGTTCTGTTTCGGCCGCGAGTTCCCGAAATGGCCTTTCCGTAAGCGGCATGTCTTTTTGGAGCAGCAGCACAGAGAGTTTATCCTGCTCTGTAAGAGTGTATTTCTGCGGCGCGGCTCCCAAAGCGCGCTCATTGTGTTTTTTGTCCGGCACGGCCCCGCCCAGATTAAGCCTGAATCCTATTTTAATAAGCCTTTCGTTTTTCATTATAAGGTGAGAGCGCGCGAGCGAACGCGACGCGAGAATTTGAACGCTGCGCTTCAAATTCTCGCTGTTGTCCTCGGCGATTGTAAACCATATATTGTATTTATGACTGCGCAAATAGTTATGGCTTACGCCGGGATGCTTATTTATGGCCGAGGCCGCCCTCTCTATATCTTTCTCGGGAACTTCAAACGCTGCCAAGGTCAGGGCATAGCCAAGGCTTTCGCCGTTGAAAATGCCCGCGATGTTTCTTATAACGCCGTCTTCTTTAAGGCCGCGGACGGTTTCAATGATGTTATTTTCGGGAATGCCGAGTTCTTTTTCAAGCACAAGAAAGGGGCGCCGGACAAAAGGCAGGGGTGATTGAACGGCATTGAGAATTTTTTCTTGGTGCGGCGTAAAGGCGGATGTCATCTCTGTCTCCGGATGTTATTTCTTCTGCGGAATTTTCTTTTTTACTTCAAGGCTTGTAAACACAATAAGGCTCTTCATCAAGATAACCTCCGGTGGCATAATAAGCGCGGGCGCGGCACCCGCCGCAGACAAGGCGGTAAGAGCACGCGCCGCACTTGCCTGTGAGAAGATCCGGATTTCTGAGGGCGAGAAATAGTTCCGATTCTTCCCATATTTGTTTAAATCCGGTTTTGAGCACATTCCCGGCCGCAATAGGCAGGTACCCGCAAGGCTGTACATCGCCGCTGTGTGATATAAAGCAAACGCCGCTGCCGGCAAGGCAGCCGCGTGTCATGGCAGCCATTCCGTCCTGTTCCATTGAGAGCTTGCGCCCCTCCTGTGCCGCCCTTTGACGTATTAATCTGTAGTAATGAGGGGCGCATGTTGCTTTAAACTCAAGCGGCGTGTTCTTTGAGCGCTCATAGAACCAGTTGAGGACTTCCTCATATTTTTCGGCCGGGATCATATCGGTATTGGCAATCCGCACGCCGCAGCCTACAGGCACCAGCATGAATATATGAAGGGCGGCGGCGCCCTCGGAAAGCGCGAAGTTGAGTATGCCGTCAATCTGTTCCGCGTTGCGCTTGGTAATCGTTGTGTTAAACTGAAAGCTCACACCGTTTTCTTTGAGAAAATGGGCGCCGCGGATCGCGTTTTCAAATGAACCCGCAATGCCCCGGAAATCATCATGAGTTGCCGCGTCAATCCCGTCAATAGATATGCTGACACGGCTTATGCCCGCGGCGCTTATTGACTGCGCGGTCTTGTCATCAATAAGCGTAGCATTCGTGGCAAGGGCTACTCTCAGGTCTTTCGACGCGGCGTATTTCGCTATTTCAAAAATATCGCCGCGGTAAAGGGGTTCTCCGCCTGTGAGTACAAGAATAGGTTTGGAAACGGTTACTATATCATCAATCACGCTTGTGATATTATCTATGGTTAATTCGCCGCTGTAATCAATATTCTCCGACTCGGCCCGGCAGTGTTTACAAACTAAATTGCAGCGCTTTGTCAATTCCCAGAATACGAGCCTGGGCTTATCGGGCATTTTCATCTTTCTGCAAAAAGCTCCTCTATAAATCTGGTCTTGTGCCTCATCAAGTCAAGGTTTTCGGAATCCGTATGCTGCTTTTTAAGGTTCATGATTGGGTTGTGCAATGTCTTTGTCATGATCTGCTTTGTGAGTTCTTCGACTATAGAAAAATCATCCTGGGACAAATGCTTTAATTTTTTCTTGCGGTAGCGTTCAAGCTCCATACATCGAATTTCCTCAAACTTGTTCTGTATGCTTGTTATAGCCGGCGTAACGGAGAGTTCATCCTGCCACTCGAAAAATTCTTTGACATTCTCATCAATGTACTCTTCGGCCAAGCGCGCTTCGTTAAGCCTGCTTTGAAGATTATCTTTAGCAATCTCCTGCAGGCTGTCTATATTGTAGAGATGGACGCCCTCAAGTTCTTCTACTTTAGGATCCACGTTACGGGGCACGGCAATATCAATCAGCATAAGGGGACGGTCATTCCTTGCAGGCATTATTTTTTTTAATATGTCGGCGGTTATCATGTAATGCGGCGCCGAGACCGATGATACAACAATATCCACATCCGCCGCGACCTCGTAAATCTCATCAAGGAGTATTATTTTGGCCCCGCTGTTTATTTCCTCGGCTATGCGCTCCGCGTTATGCAAGGAACGGTTCGCTATGATGATCTCGCCTATGCCGTATTTTGTAAGATATTTAAGGACAAGCTCGGCCATTTGTCCGGCGCCTATGAGCATGGCCCTTTTGGCGGAAAGATCAGGACATACGCTGCGCACCATATCGGCCGCGATAAAAGCGATACTTACAGGATTTTTGGAGATCTCGGTCTCGCTCCTCACCTGTTTGGCGGCCTTAAAGGCCTGATGAAACAGCTTGTTCAGCACGGTTCCGACAGCCTTATTGTAAACAGCCTTGGTGAAGGCATCTTTCAACTGGCCTACTATTTCGGTTTCGCCTAATACCATGGAATCAAGAGAAGCTATTACAAGCATTATATGATGCACAGCCTCTCTTGAATATTTTACATACACACTGTCCTTGAATTCCTCGTAAGAAAGGCCTGACATCTCCTCGTAAATCCTTATAACGGCATCGGCGCCGGCTGTAACCGACGAAGACGCTATATAGGTCTCGACACGGTTACAGGT
>JAITPE010000017.1 GCA_031289575.1 Spirochaetia bacterium
ATCTCAAAGTCCGGTTGAATTAAAGAAAAGGCGGACTTTTTTTTGTCCGCCTTTTCGAAATTTGCCGGAGGTTTATTCATACAATCGGCTTGTTATTCCGCGGCCGGAACGTCAACCGGAGCATCCTGCGCCAGAGGGACGCGGGCAGCGGTTTTGAAAATTTTTTGGCGGCGTTCCTTGACTTTAGCCGATTTGCCTGTCCTGCTTCTGAGGAAGTAGAGTTTGGCGCGCCTTACCTTTCCCTTTCTTACAACCTCAATTTTTGCGATACGGGGAGATATAACAGGAAATATTCTTTCCACGCCTATCTCAAATGAAATTTTTCTCACAGTGAAGGTCTTGCTGAGCCCCTTATTGTTAAGGGCGATGACGATTCCCTCAAAAACCTGGATCCTCTCTTTCTCGCCTTCTACAATCCTATAGTGAACCTTGACTGTGTCCCCGATTTCGAACTCTAACGGCCTTTCAAGCGGCATTATTTCTTTTTCGACAGCCTGCATAATATCCATTTTTTTTACTAAATCTCCTGTTATTTTTTCAAATATTTATTGTACAGATCGGGGCGAACCCTTTTCGTTTTTTCAATGCTCTGCGCCTCACGCCAAAGCCTTATTTTTTCATGATGGCCGCTTAAAAGAATCTCGGGCACAGCCATTCCGTTTATTTCCTGCGGCCTTGTATAATGAGGATACTCCAGCAGGTTTTCCTCAAAGCTCTCTTCCTCAAGCGAAGCCGTGTTTGACATAAAACCCGGAACATAGCGCGATACGGCATTCATTATAATGAGGGCGGCAAACTCTCCGCCGGAAATAACATAATCTCCTATAGAAACCTCATAATCTATATAGCGGTCGATAATCCTCTGGTCAACGCCCTCGTAATTGCCGCAGACAATCGAAATCTCCCCTTTTCCCGCGAGCTCCTTAACAAAAGCCTGGTCAAGAACGCGTCCGCCCGGCGAAGTGAGAATCAGGGGCACGTTATTTTTTTTTTGCGCCTCTATTGCCCTGAAAACCGGTTCCGGCATAAGAACCATCCCTGAACCGCCGCCGTAAGGTGAATCATCGCACCTTTTGTGCTTATTGTCCGAAAAATCCCTTATATCAATCAAGCCGGTCTTTATAATGCCCGACTCGGCCGCCTTTCCCATTAGACCGGTTTTAAGAGGTGACTCAAAAAACTCAGGGAAAAGAGTAAAAATATTAAATATCAAATAATCCCTCAACAGGGCTTATGTCAATACGTCTTTCTCTCATGCGGGATGTATCCGCCATAGACTCAACAAATGGAAGCAGGAGTTCCCTGCCGTCCGTATCTTTTATAACAAGAATGTCACCGCCGCCGGAGTTCATAATATCCGTTACTTTAGCGAACAAACTGTTATCAAGGTAGACATCGCATCCTATAATATCATAGTAATAAAATGAGTCATTATCAAGTTCGTCTCGAGTGCGCTCGGCCTCTTCTTTTGTAATAAAAATACCGGCGCCCCTAAGAGACTCAGCCTGATTCCTGTCTAAAACCTCTTTCAACTGAAGCAAGGCTGTACGCCGCTTGGAGAAATTAAAATCGGCCACCGTATATAAACTGTATAAACCGTTAAGCTCAAGATACACCGAAGCGCCTATGTCAAAGCGGCCCGGATTGTCTGATATCACGGCAACTTTAAGCCTGCCGTTAAGCCCATGTGCGTCGAGCACATAGGCTATGCGCAAAAAACCGTCATCATTGCTCAATCAAGTATTTCCAATACAACCCGTTTCCCGTATTTAAGCGCCGGAACATTGATAATTGTCCTTATTGCTCTCGCGATACGTCCGTGTTTTCCTATTATCTTCCCTATATCGTCTTTTGTTACTTTAAGTTCAAGAATAGTTGACTTCTCGCCTTCAATCTCGTTAATCTCAACCTGCTCGGGATGATCCACAAGCGACTTAACCATATATTCAACAAGTTCTTTATAATCCATATTCACGCCTTACCGCCTTATGGTCATTTTGCTGCTTTCAGTTTATTCCATATTCCTTTTTGTCTAAGCAGACTTATAACAGTATGTACGGGCTGAGCTCCTTTCTTGATCCAATCGGCCAGCTTTGCCTCATCAACAACAAACTGCTCACCGGACACTATAGGCTGGTAAATCCCTATTTGCTCAATGACGCCGCCGTCACGCTGCCTGCGGCTGTCTATGGCTACAACCCTGTAAAAAGCCCTCTTTTTTGTTCCTATTCTCTGCAAGCGAATCTTAACCGCCACTTTGTACCTCCAAGTATATTAGGGAGTAAATTATTTTTAATGCCTGTTTTTTGTCAACACAAAAGCGGTGAATTTTGGAAATTCTGTGAGGGTAGCCACGCAAAAACAGACTAAACATAAATTAAGCTATAAAGTCACAGAATGGGCCGGCCGATACTAAAAACATGAAGAACTTGGAGGTAAAAACCCTTATGAAAAACACATTCTGTGGAATACCCACATTGCTGATTGCTCTCATTATACTTGGCTGTACACCGGGCCGGGCCCAGACAAAGCAAGCAGGCGATTATGCCGGAGCTGAATCAAGTGTGGATGATTACAACTTTGAGGATAGCGATACAAGCAGCACAATGAAACAGCAGACTCTGCGTGACAATACCAACCAGGAGGCCGCTTATACAGAAACCGGCCCGAGGAATGCGCAGGAATATACAGGCAGTGAAAAGTTTTACCAAAAGGGGCTCGCCTCGTGGTACGGCAGGGAGTTTCAGGGCAAGACAACCGCCTCGGGCGAACGCTTTAACATGAATGAATTTTCGGCAGCCCATAAGGAGCTTCCTTTCGGTACGCTGGTTGATATTAAGAATATCAAAACAGGCCGTGTGGTCAGAGTAAAGGTAAATGACCGCGGACCGTACAGGGACAACAGAATTGTTGATTTGTCGTACGCGGCCGCGAATGAACTGGGGTTCATCCGCGATGGTGAAACAATGGTTGGAATCAGCATAATCAAATGGGGAGACGGCGCCAGAAAAAATACCGGCTCCGCCGACATTTCGGAAAAGACTCATGTTGAGCCTGCTGTAAATGATTATGATAATGATGACGATGTGAGATACACTCCGCGAGCCAAATCTGGGAAATCCTTGCAGGCCGGCGCCTTTTATTCTCAGCAGAATGCCGATCAGTTCAAGAAAAAGCTTGAGGGCATTACGCATAAGCCGGTTGTAGTAGTAAAGAACGACGATATGTACAAGGTACGCGTCGGCGGACTGTCGGATCAAAACGACATCAATATGGTCAAGAGAATGCTTGAAGACGAGAACATTTCCTCATTTATTGTTGCCGAGTAGAGCTTTCTTTATATATACAGTAAAACGTAAAACAATAAAGCGCCTGCAAGGGCGCTTTATTGTTTCTGTAAGCCAAAATGATTGGCGCTGTGCTGCCACGCCGGATGGTATTAATCAAAAAGAAAATCTCTCATGAGCCAGATTCCTTTATAGCATTCGATTAATATGAGAATAAGCAAAATGACATTTGCCGCGCCGTGAACGGCGGGCAAAACCTTGCGGCGCTTCTTGATTTTATTCATGACATAGCCGGAAATAAGCCCAAAGACCGAAAGAATCACGATTACCCACGCGAGATAGGCGTGAATTCCGGTGATGTGCGTAACCTCAAAAACAGTATGGGTTACGTAGAAGCCCGTTGCTCCAAAGATCCACAGAATAAGGGCGGCGCTACCAAGCTTCACATGCTGTTTCCATGGGAATAAACATTTTTTGCCGTGCTGCATAGCAAAGCGTTTGGCGCCCTGCACCATGGCGAAAATGCCTATCAGCATTGCTATAATCTGAATAACAGGGTGAGACCACAGCAAAAAACTATTCATTTAAGAGCCCCCGCTAAAACTTTTTAAAAATCGAAGGCTTTGAACCGCAAATTGGACATGGGTTTGTCGGTTCGGTTCCCTTGTGAATGTAACCGCAAATCGGACAAAGATAATAATCCTGGCCTGTAGGCTCATTTCCAAGGTTCGTTATTGCGTCATCAAAAAGCTTTGCGTGAACCTTTTCGGCCTCGTTGGCATAATTAAAAACCTTTGCCGCTCCGTTGTGGCCCTCGGCTTTGGCCGCTTCAATGAAGGGCGGGTACATCTGGGTAAACTCGTATGTTTCCCCTTCTTTTGCCGCTTTGAGGTTTTCCGCGGTGGTTCCTACTCCGCCTTTTTCCCTGAACTCGGCAAAGGCATGAATCTGCTCGGCCTCTGCGGCGGCGCGGAAAAGTTTGGCTGCATTGGAATAGCCCTCCTTATCGGCTTGTTCGGCAAAACATAAGTATTTGCGGTTTGCCTGTGACTCGCCGGCGAAAGCTGTTCCTAAATTTTCTTGTGTTTTCATGGTTTTTCCTCACTTTAAATGAAATCTTATATACTAATACAATCATCGCTTTAAAGTTTCAAGTCAAAAGCAATTATTTTTTTTAATTTTTTGGCATCTATTTTATTTTAGCTCTTTTAAAGAGTAAAATGGGCTGTGCTGTATAGAGGCTATTCTTCAAGCAAAGCCGGCTTGAATGATAGCGCATGTTCGCTGAGTGCGTCTATTTCGGCTATAAGTTTCATTATAACCTGATCATGCTTAACCAGCGTATCATTAAGTTCGATTACAAAGTCTTCCATGTGAGCGATCTTGGCTTCAAGTTCAACAAGATCTAATTTCTTCTTCATTCTGCACTCCTTGAACATTGAAATAGAATAAATAACGCGGGAAAATGTCAAGTATTTAGCGTGAAATGCCGGCGGAAGAGTAACAAATTTTAGTTTACTTCGGGTAATTCCTCGTTCTTGTATATGTTCTTCAGGAAGGGGTCGGTGAGTATCGCCGCTACGATTGTCTTTTCTTTTTCATCCTTGTAGATGTTTTCACCGTCAAAATATTCTATAGCTCTCTTTAAGTCCGAGCTCGCCCTGAGCATGCTTACGAGGTAGGCGATACGCTGGGGGCTGTACTTTTTGTTCATTGCCGGTACGCATTTTGCCGGATCGGTTGCTGTTCTGTATGACCTTATGAGGTCATTCAGTTTACTGAATACTTCAATATCGGTCTTGTATTTATTGTAAAAATTGCTGTCTACGGCGCTCTCCTGGTCGCCCTCAGCCATCATTATCATGATGTACTGAAAAAGGCGGTAGTTTCTGGATACTATTGAGCGGAGTATATCCTCAGGAAGAGTTATAAAGTAATTAACAAAAGTTGGAATGTCTTTGATTGTGGCAAAAAACTTATCCAGCATTTCAACCTGAAACTTGGAGAGTATAAAGAATAAAAGCAGCTTATCGTTATAGATGAGCTCCGATTCGTGAACAAGGGTAAGCAGCCTGTCATTGTTTACGAAAGAAAGCATATCGTCAATTACGCGCTCTAAGGAATAATCGTACAGCATGCAATAGCTGTACGAGAACATGACGAGGTGCTCAATCAGTGTGATTTCTACTCTGCCGGAATTGATGTAATCGTGAATATGCTTCATTTTTCTGAACAAAATAATAAAGTAAAGAAGCTGCTGAGTCATATCGTTGTCTTTAGAAGCTATTATTCTTTGTGTAAGTTCGACGAACTCATCTTCTGTGATATTTTGAAAGAGCTGCTCCACCTCAGTAATACGCGGGAAAGAGTTTTCCGACGACACCGTTAAATAGAACAAGTTGTATATTTCATCTGTTGTGCTCATATATTTTTATCTTCCCTTTAATCTGCATACACGGTCATAAAAAACTTTCATTATGGTATTATAAATAAGGCTTCCATACACCACATCTTCTACATCGGATTCAATGCTTGGATTGTCGTTTACTTCAATTACATAGCATTTGTCCTTTACCTGCTTGAGGTCAACTCCGTAAAGTCCTTTACCTATGCAATTGCAGGCCCTGAGAGCCGTTCTTATTATTGCCTTTGGGACATTCTCTACAGGCAGGCATTCATGGCCGCCCAGGTGCCATTTGCCTTTTTTTGTCCAGTTTATAATCTGCCAATGGTCTTTTGCCATATAGTATTTGCATACATAGAGAGGCTTGCCGTCCAAAACGCCGACCCTCCAGTCAAAATCGGTGCGTATGTACTCCTGCGCTATAAGGAGATCTGATTTTTCAAAGAGCTGGTGCGCCTTTACGGTAAAGTCTTCTTTGTTCTCGGCCTTGACTATTCCGTGAGAATATGAACTGTCGGGCTGTTTAAGAATGATCGGGAACTTGCGGTTTTCGGGAAAATGTCTCAGTGAATCCTTAATGAGCACGGCGCTCTCGGGCAGTGGAATTTTATTGTGCTTCAGGAGTTCCGCCAAATAAACCTTATTGGTACACTTTATGATAGAATCAGGATCGTCGATTACAACTATTCCCTGAGCGGCCGCTTTTTGCGCAAGCCTGAATGTGTGGTGATTAACGCTCGTTGTTTCCCGTATAAAAAGGGCATCGAACTCGCCTATGTGCTGCGGTGAATCCTTGTTTATGATTTGTGCGTCGAACCCGTTATTTGCCGCCGATTTGATGAACTGCTCTATGGCCTTTTTGTCGGATGGCGGCGTCTCGTCTTTATCGTTAACGAGTATCGCCATATCGTAGGGCGGCGGGGCCTTTCGTTTCTTGTGGACTATGCCGCTCGAAAAGTACTGGGTGGCGAAATCGACGACATACGGGTGATGTTCATCCGGAATCTGGTTGCCCGAGATAACATCAATATTTTGTATCTTCCATATGTTGTTTTTTTTGGAAAAATACGCCCTGAGCATCGGCGCCTGAAAGAGATTATAGATTTCTCTGCTTAATTTGTCATAGCGTTTGGATATATTTTTGCCGAAATACACGCTCAACTCAAAGGTTTTGGCGGTCACATTTTTAAGGCTGCGCTGAATCAAGTTGTCCAAATCCTCCGCGAGGATTCGGACAAGCTGAGGAGCCTTGATTTCCTGAATGGTATTTATATCAGGAAAAACCCTATGCCCTCTGGCCGAGGCTATAAGGGAGACATAATACCCAATGGACTGATAGCGGTAAGAACGGCACAAATTGAATACCCTGATCCTTTTGTTCAGAAATTTTTCGTTGCTGATACAGTACTCTCTGGCCTCAATGACCTCTACGCCAAGAATATCGAACGCCCAATCTTTCGGATTGTTGACTACAATAAAATTGTTGTTCATATAATATATAGTCTAAGTTTTTGGCAAAAAAAGTCAAATAGAATATTTTTCTTATGTAAATTAAAAACATCTTTCATAGCACATCGCCTGTCAGGATGCTTCTTTTCTCCGAGAACCTTGTGCGTATGCGAAAAAACTCATTGGCGGGCAGTACCGTATTGGACTCTACAGGAACATAGTACTCGTTAAAGCCGCGCGAAACCCCATTCTTTGCCCCTTCGCTTAAAAATACCGATTCCCGCTCCTGGAATGATTCATAGTACTTTTTCTTTTGCGCGGCGCACTGCCTGGAGAGAATTTTGCCGCGGGCCGACTTTACATGTTCGGGAACGCGGTCTGTCATTTGCGCGGCCTTGGTTCCGGGACGCGGGGAATAGCGGAATATATGTACATGGGAAAACCCGGCGGAACGCACCAATTCCAGCGTAGCCGCAAAATCATCATCGGTTTCTCCCGGGAAACCCACAATGATGTCGGTAGTAAAGTTGAATGTCTGATTTTTTTTCCTTACCAATTCAAGTTTTTCCATGTAAGCGGAGGGGCTGTACCCTCTGTTCATTTTTTCCAATATTCTGCCGCTTCCGCTCTGCAGCGAAAGGCTCAGATGCTTTACCATTTTCGGATGCTGAAGAATGTCGGCTATATGTTCATCTACCGCAAGGGGAGAAATCGAAGACAAGTGAACGCGGAAATTCCCAGGTACAAGCAAGAGTTTTTCCAACAAGTACGGCAGTCCTTGGCCGTCATAAGAATAGCTGCCGATACAGACCCCCGTAAGCAAAAATTCCTTATACCCGGCATCCGCGAGCTCTCTCAGTTCATCAAGTACGGCGCTCAGCGGCCTGCTCACAGGAGCGCCGCGCACAATAGGAATTACGCAATACGTGCAAAAGTTATCGCAGCCGTCCTGTATTTTTATGTTTATGCGCGTTTTTGATGAACGCTTAGCCGGTTTAAACGCAAAGCGCGAGGCCCCGCGGGTTTCTATGCGCTCAAAGAGACTCCAATCGGAAACGATGTCGGGAATCAGGTATTTGTAGTCGTTTGATATATAGTATATGCTGCCTTCTCTGCGCTGAGTTTCGGCGCAGCAGCCGGTGAGGATTATCTTTATGCCGGGCCGGGCGCATTCTATTGACCGGTACAAAAGCCGGCGCGTTTTGCGCTCGCTTGCAGCTGTTACGCCGCACGAGTTTATAATGTGAAGGCAGGCATTGTCCCTATCGGTCAATTCGTGCCCAGCCTCCTGAAGGGCTGTGGACAGCGATTGTATTTCGGCGGTGTTGAGCCTGCAGCCGAGCGACATAACAGCAAATTTCATTCTTCCCTCTCGAGCGCTGCGCATCCCGTTTTTTCCGGACGCGTATGTTCTTTTATTATTATAACGCGTAGAGGTAAAGTAAAATTTTATCTCTTGACTATTTTGGTAAAATGATGTATAAAGTATGTATGGAAGAACTAAAACATCGGATCGAAAAACTTGAAGCGGAAAACAGCGCGCTGAGAGAGGAAATTGAGATACAGCAGAACATTCTCGAACTGCTCCGGAAGAACGAAGAAAAATTCCGCAATCTCATAGAAAATTCGCGTGATTTGATTTATCGCATTTCCAGAAATAATGTCTGCGAGTACATCAGCCCATCTTGCGCGGTAATCACAGGGTATGCTCCCGAGCAGTGGTACAGCAATCCAATGCTTTT
>JAITPE010000040.1 GCA_031289575.1 Spirochaetia bacterium
TCAGTATTTTCCAAATCAGTATTAATATCGCCTATCACTGCCTTCCAACCGGAAGGAAGCTGCACATAAAAATGCACGCCGACTTTGGCCATTATTTCCGATTCGGCCTTCCCGATACATTCCATGATGCTGCTATCAACAGACAGTCCATCTTCTGTTTTAAAGTTCTTGCTTGAGGTTTGAATATAACAAACATTATTTTGATCATTAATTATAACATAATATATCGAATCTTTAACTCTAATTTTATATGCTTTTTCTATACTTGCGCTGCTTATAAGGATTGATGTTTTCAGCGCTTTTTTATCACTAATTCCGTAAAACGCTAGGTTGAAAAACTGGTCTATCTCAGGCACTGTTTTTTTCTTTGCACAGGAACTAAGTATCAATACAAACAGACAGAAAATAATTTTATTTTTAAGGGGCAACATCTCACTATTCCGGTTTAGGATTAATAACAACTCTGTCCTTCGGTTTTTCATAATATGTAGCTCTTGGGTCATTCATATCTATCCAATGGTCTTGAAAATTCTGCGTTATTCCATTTTTATCTTTCCATTGAGCGGTACCCCACATACCACCTCGGTAACCATTCAAAATTAACATTTTTTGTTATCAATCCTTGAACAGGAACTTGACCGGGTGCTTCCTGAGTTCCTCGGATATCTCTTGCATTGTGGTGGCCGTTGCCCGGAACGATTTGAGCATTTCAAGAATATCATTCTGCGAATCCGCGAGAATCGTGTTAAGATGGGTGACGGTGCTCGCGAGATTTGCGGTAAGCGAATTGACGTTGGAACGGCTGTCGAGCATCATCCTGTTTATGCCGCTCACGGTAAAGTTAAGCCCGCCGAGAAGATCATGCGCCTGCTGCATCAGCGCGTTGATGCTCACAAGTTCTATTCCCTCAACTACATCGCCATCCTGCAGCGGCTGAGTGTAATTTTCAGTATTTTTTATTTCTATGGCAGGGTCGCCCAAAACATTCTGGTTGCGGATTATCACCGAGCAGCCCTCAAGCAGTTCTATATCCTTGTTAATTCTCATTGTGGCAAGAAAGTGAAGTTCCGGCTTAAAAACAGGACGTATGTCAACAACCCTCCCGATTCTGTAACCCTTGATCATAACCGGAGTCCCGTTTTTGACCGAGCTGAGTGAATCAACCTTCATATGTATATCCATAGTGGAAGATGCTATGGAATACCCAAGTTTCAGCATAATGATGAGCAGCAGAATTACAGCCGGGGTAATCATAAAAAGCCCCACGCGAAGTTTATTTTTATTTCTTGCAGACATATTATCCTCGTTTTATTTTCTTTTTTCTTCTCTTTTTGAATAAAGTAAAGCAGCGCCTTTAAAGCGCAACAAAAATTTTACAGAAAAAGCATTGGCCCCTCTTCGGACATGTCCCTGTACTGCGCGAGGTACGGGTTGTTGGAATTGAGAAAATCATCCGGCCCTCCGGAGAAAACTATTTTATTATCAAAAAACATAATGAATTTATTTGCGGTTCTAACAAATTTATGCGGCTCATAGGTTATAAAAAGAACCGATTTTTCCTTTCGCTCAACTCTTTTGGAAAGTACTTTGAACAGAGACAGGAGCTGTATTAAAGACTGTCTCTCAAAGGCGTGCTCTATCATCAGCAGGTCGGGGTCAAAAACTGTTGCCCTTGCATAGGCTGTTTTGAGCATCTCCGAACGGCTGAGCTTGATCGGCCGCAAATCCCTGCACGTTTCGAGATGCAGCTCGGATATGAGAATGTTTATATATTCCGCTATTTCGGTATTGGTCATTTCCGAATGATACTGCAGCGGCAGTGATATATTCTGTTCTACATTCATATTGTTTATGAGCCCGAACGCGTGAGGCAGGTAGCCTATTTTTTGTTTGTGCTCAAGCTTGGTGAGATAGTCCATATTTTTTATAGACGAACCCTTGTATATAATGTTTCCATCAAGTATTTCAATGAATCCGGCAATGAGCGGACACAGCAGGTGCGTACCCGAGTGTTCGGGGCCGAAAACAACTACAGTTTCTCCGTATTCTATATCAAAGGAAATCTGGTCCAGCGCGTTCTTTCCGTAATCCTTGCATGAAACATTATCAAAAATCAAAAGCTTTTCCATTTCTTTTCCACTTTTTTCCGCTTATAAATAAAATAGCACCGATATGATCGCGTTTATTATTATGATGCTGAACAGTGTATGGCTCACCGCCCTTGATACAAAGATGGGTACCTCAAACGCGGTTTTGGGCCTAAAGCCGTGATAGCAGCATATCAATGTGATGGCTATTCCGTATATGAGACTTTTTATCAGCATGGATGTGAGGTCTCTAACCGTCAGCGCGTCAATAAGCGCCATGAAGAATGTGCCGATCGGTATATAATTTGTGTATGTCGAAATCATGTATCCGCCGATAAATGCTACAACGTTGAATATTATAATAAGAGAGAGAAGTGACAGAAACGATGCTATTATGCGCGGGAATACGATGTAGAGCCGGGTGTCTATTCCCATTATTTCAAAGGCGCGGATTTCACCGTTTTGTTTCTGTGTGGCGATCTCGGCGGCCATAGCCGAGCCCGAGCGCGATATTACTATCAGAGCGGTGATGAGCGGGCCGGCCTCCCTCGCTATTATGATGACCATCAGGTTTCCGAGAAATCCTTCAATTCCGAATTTAGGCAGCGAGTTGAGCGATTGAATTATAACGGTTGCGCCGATTATCAGAGCTACTACAATGATAAAAGGAAGCGCGTCAAGGCCGGTGAAGGTTATCTGATTTATCGTTATGTTGTAGATTGACCTAAAGCGCAGGTAGCGCATTGAGTTAAGCGAGCGTATAATGGAAATAATATATTTGATGAAGTCTGTAAAGCCTGTCCACAGCGCAAGCGCCTTGCCGCCGGCTCCTTCAATAATATTTAGCAAAAAATTCATATTTTTTGATTGTCCTGATTTACAAAATAGACGAAAAATTAAAAAGGCCGAAACCTTCACGGATACAGGATATGAACGCCAGATTTAGATATATTGCAATAACAATAATCATTTTTTTTGCCCTATTTCTCATTTTAAACCATAATTATTACCGTATTAAGACCTTTTTTGCGCCTCCCGTTGCCGCTAATTCAGAGCCAAAAATTCCAATCGCAAAAAAGACCTTTGCCGCTCTGCCTGCCGGTTTTTCCCACTGCGGGCCGTTTCTTGTTTTCAGCGCGGAGGAGGATACATCGGCGGATGATGTTGCCAAGGCAATCATTGCCTATACTTCGGCCTACAGGGTAAGCGCGCTTAAGCGCGCGATATTGCTGTGCAATGCCCTTAAGGATTCGAAAATCCTTAAGGGCCGAATCGTTCTCATTCCGGAGTCACTTCCCGCCTTTGTCCATAGTCCCATGAACCAAACGCTTCCGCCGCTTATTTCGGCCAGGGGACTTTATATGACAGGAACATCCGCCGGGAATCCGGCCCTTTTGGAGAAGCTCCCGTACCTGAAAAAAAACGGAATAAACGCCATTGTTTTTGATGTCAAGGACGTGGACGGCATTCTCAACTATAAGAGCCGCATTCCTGCCGCGGTAAAGTACAATCTTCATGAAAAGGCCTGCATTGACAATGTTGATATGTTCATAAAAAAGCTTAAGGAGCAGGATATTTATGTTATAGCCAGAATCGCCGCGTTCAGGGACGGCCTTCTTGTCAGACACGCGCCCGAACTTGCGGTTAAGTCAAAGCGCAGCGGAAAAACATGGGTTGGCGGCGGGGAAATTTGGTGTGACCCGACAAGCAAAAGCGTTCAGGATTACATCATGGGGCTGTCCATGGAAATGGCCGAAAAGGGCGTCGACGAGATTCAGTTTGATTATATTCGTTTCCCTACCGGAGGTGACATCCGCGACGCGTCATACTCGTTTCAGGGCGGCGCGATGAGCAGGGAGGAAGTGATTGCCGATTTTTTAAAACGCGCGCATGAAAAAATATCATCGGCCAATGCCAGGCTTTCGATTGATATTTTCGGCGTTGTGGCATGGGGGAAAAAAGTAGACATAGACGCCACAGGGCAGCGCATAGAACTTTTATCGCAGCACTGTGATTATATATCGCCGATGCTCTATCCCTCGCATTTTAATAACCGCTTTGACGGATACGCAAATCCGGCAGACCACCCGTATTATTTCATAAACGAAGGCAATAAAAAACTCATGGCCCTTTTGGCAAACAAGGAGGTCGTGGTGCGTCCGTGGCTCCAGGCTTTTAAATGGAAGGTCAGCTCTTTCGGGCCGCAGTATATCATAAAACAGATTCAGGCTTCCGACGACTCCGGAGCGAGGGGCTATCTTTTTTGGAACGCGTCGAATGAGTACAGAAATGTTTTAAGCGCCATGGAGTCGCTCACTCAAAGCGGTAAGGTTAAATAGAACTCGGCTCAGTTTTCCGGGTCGCGGCGCGCAAGTATATCCCGCGACATCGATAAAAGAATGTCCGGTTCGTTTACATCCGGATCATCCAGAACATGCTCAAGAAGTTCATTGAGTATTTTACCTATTGTTGGGCCGGGGCGCAGATTGAAGTGCTCCATAAGAGTGTTTCCGTTTATCTTGAGGTCTTTTACGGTTATGGCGTTTTCGTCCTCAATTACCTTTGCTATGCGCTCCTGCAGTTTTACAATAGGAACCGGCAATCCCTCCCTTGATCCGTTTCCCTTGCGGTCCGCGAGTCTCAGGCTTATGAGATCATCAATATTTTCGATGCCGGCCTTGCGCATGAAACGCCTTACGGCGCCGTCGCTCCAGTCATCTGTATAATGAAACATGTGGTTCAAGATAAGGTTATTGACCTTATCGCAGTCATCGTTGGAATACTTCATGCGCTTCATGATTTTGCGAACCATTTTAGCGCCTATCACCTCATGGTTGTAGAACGTGGAGTCCCCGTCCTCGCCGGCGCGTTTTGTGCTCACCTTTCCTATATCGTGAAGCAGCGCCGCGAGCCGTATTTTAATATTGTCCGCCGGCGCCGCGTCGCAAGAGTACAGGCTGTGATAATACACATCATGTATGTGGTAACGGTTCTGCGTTACTCCGTAACACTGGGAAAGCTCAGGAAGAAAAAGGTCAAGCAGTCCGGAATTTCGCATGTACTCTATTCCGGCGGACGGGCGCCCCGTTTCCAACAGCTTGTTGAATTCGTCACGGATTCTCTCAATTGATACGAGCTGTGCGATATGGTGCGTTTTTAATATGGCGTCAAATGTTCTTTCCTCAATGATGAAATCAAGCCTTGCGGCAAAGCGGCACGCCCTGTATGTCCGCAGTCCGTCCTCGCTGAAGCGTTCTAATGGCTCGCCTATGGTTCTTATGATTTTACGGTTTATATCGGCTATGCCGTCGACATAGTCAAGCACCTCATCCCTTTCTACATCATAGGCGAGCCCATTAATGGTAAAGTCCCTGCGGCATACGTCTTCTTTGAGGGAAGTAGAAAAGTGTACGCTCTCCGGGTGCCTGCCGTCGATGTATTTGCCGTCCGACCTATAGGTTGTGATTTCGAACATATGATTATTGAAAAGTACCGATACTGTGCCGTGTTTTATGCCCGTAGGTATTACTCTTTTAAAGAGCGACATCACATCATCGGGCCGCGCGTTGGTGGCGAAATCATAGTCGTAGTTTGCCCGTCCGAGAATAAAATCGCGTACTGTCCCTCCTACGAGGTAGCATTCAAAACCGCGGCTTGTAAAAGTACTTACAATGTTTCGAATAGCCTGCTGTTCTTCTTTTGGTATTTGGAGTTTTAGCATTTTATATTTTCTTAC
>JAITPE010000053.1 GCA_031289575.1 Spirochaetia bacterium
ACCATGAGCCATGAAATAAGAACGCCGCTGAATACAATAATAGGATTGAGCGAGCTGACCTTGAGCGGCGAAAAGCTGCCGCTCAAGACCTATGAGAACATTGAAAAAATCTACTCGGCGGGCGCTACCCTGCTCCACATTGTTAACGACATATTGGATATATCCAAGGTTGAATCGGGAAAATTTGAACTCATACCGGCAGAGTACGAGGTGGCAAGCCTTATAAACGATACAATAATGCTGAACATACTCCGCATAAACGACAAGCCCATTGAGTTTATAGTAAACGTAGATGAGGTGCTTCCCCTCAAACTGCTCGGCGACGAGATACGGGTAAAGCAGATTTTCAACAATCTGCTCAGCAATGCCTTTAAATATACAGAAAACGGAGTTGTCGAGTGGAGCATTACATTCAGCCGTGACGGAAGTGATGTGTGGATAATATCCAAAGTGCGCGATACGGGCATTGGAATCCACAATGAAGATATAGAGACGCTTTTCTCCAACTACAGGCGGCTTGATATGAAAAGAAACCGCTCAACAGAGGGAACAGGCTTGGGATTAGCCATAGCCCAGCAGATGGCCGAAATGATGGACGGCTCCATTTCTGTTGAGAGCTCATACGGAGGGGGCAGCACGTTTACGCTTCGAATACGGCAGGGCTTTGCGGGCAGCACCCCGATAGGCGCGAAAACAGTTGATAATTTGAAAAACTTCACATACACCGATAAAAAGCGTGACAGAAAAACACGCCTATTCCGCTCCCAACTGCCGCACGCCAGAGTGCTTATTGTGGATGATGTGCAGACAAACCTTGACGTATCAAAGGGGATGATGGAGTTGTACGGCATGACCGTAGACTGCGTTACAAACGGGCAGGCCTCTATTGACTTAATCCGCAAAGGAGAAAAGAAATACGATGCCATCTTCATGGATCATATGATGCCCGGAATGGACGGCATTGAGGCCATGAAAAGAATAAGGCAGATAGGAACCGATTATGCCCAAAGCATTCCGATTATTGCCCTTACAGCCAACGCCATAGCGGGCAACGACGTGCTTTTCATCAAGGAAGGGTTCCAGGCCTTCCTCTCAAAACCCATTGACACCACTACTCTCGACAATATTATAAAAAGATGGATTGGGAACGGCTCTATGAGCAATTCGCAAAGCGAGCCTAAGAACGGCATGTTTGACGGCATATCAATTAATGGACTCGATATAGACAAGGGTCTGTCGCGGTTTGATGACAATAATATAATGTATTTAAAGGTTATAAAATCATACTCTCACAATACAAAACAGCTTTTGCAAAAAATAATCGCCTTCTCGGAGAATATTGAAAATAATATTGATGAGTATATTATAACAATACACGGAATCAAGGGCAGCAGCTACAATATATTTGCCAATACAATAGGCAAAAAAGCCGAAGAATTGGAGAAAGCGGCCAGAACAAGAGACCTGCAGTTTATTGCCGAAAATAACGGCGAACTTGCGAAACTCATGCAAAATTTGATAAATGATATTGAAGCCTTTACCGACAATGTAGAGTTGGACATACCCGAAAAAGAAAGCCCCGACAGCGAACTGCTGCGGCAGCTCAAAGAAGAGTGCGCAAAATTTAATATGGACGGAGTAAACAACATCATGAAAGAACTTGAAAAATATAAATACACTCAGGGACAAGAATTAACGACATGGCTGAGAGAACAGGTAACGCTGATGGAATTCTCTAAAATAATCAACCGCTTGTCAGAAGGAGAAGGCTAATGAATAATGTAAATAAGAAACAGCGGATCATGCTGGTGGATGATGATTTACCAACACTAATGATAGGCGAACACATCCTCTCAACATCTTACGAAGTTTTCCCTCTTCCGTCTGCAAAAAAACTTTTTGAATTTCTCGAAAACATAACTCCCGACATCATACTTCTCGACATCCTGATGCCCGAAATGGATGGATACGAAACAATTAAAATACTGAAATTAGATGAACGCTTTGCGGATATTCCCGTAATCTTCATTACCGCAAAAGATGACGCCGAAAGCGAGCTTCAGGGGCTCAGCCTTGGGGCAATCGACTATGTTACAAAGCCATTTTCCGCGCCGTTGCTGCAAAAACGCATTGAGAACCATCTGCTCTTAGAATCACAAAGACGTTCGCTCATTGCGTCCAATACCAGCCTTACGGCGACAGTACAGCTCAAAACCGAAGAGGTAACAAGCCTTCAAAATTCAATTCTCAACACAATAGCTGAAATAGTTGAGTTTAGGGACAATATTACCGGCGGGCATATTATGAGGACTCAGAGATACTTGGAGATTCTCATTAATAATATGGTTCAGCACAACATATATGACAGCACTATACAGGAGTGGCAGCTTGATACTCTTATTCCGTCATCCCAGCTGCACGATGTGGGCAAACTGATGATAAGCGACTCGATTCTCAACAAACGCGGCAGCCTGACAAGCGGAGAATTTGAGGTTCTAAAACTGCACACAATAAACGGCACGATTTTGATTGATATGATAGGAGAAAAAACCACAAATCACGATTTTCTGGACCACGCAAAAATCTTCGCGGCCTCGCACCATGAAAAATGGGACGGCACAGGCTACCCATACGGCCTGTCCGAAATGTCAATCCCGCTGCAAGGCCGCCTTATGGCCATAGCCGATGTTTATGACGCGCTCATATCGGAGCGGCCCTACAAGAAACCGTTTACGCACCAGACCGCGTACGAAATTATTTGCAGCGGGGCCGGTACATCCTTTGATCCTATCTTAGTTGATGTTTTTAAACAGGTTGAGGATGATTTTGAAAAAACTTCACATACTTTTGAGTAGCAATTTTTGTGTAAAATGACCAGATAAATCATACGCCTTCGGCCGCTTTCCTACCCTACGTAAAATATTCATTTTAGCAGGGGCGTTGCCTTTTGCCTTTCGGGGCCTGCTTCCGAAAATTGTTATTGACAAATAAGAAAAGAAATGATGTAATTAACAAATAAAAAATAAAAAAAATTCTAAAATAGTGGAGGAATCAACAAATGAAAACCATGATAATAGACAGAAAAATATTACCGGAACCTATAATTTCTTATATACATTCGGAAAAAATAAAAATTTTTGAAGAAAATGGTAATATAGTATTATCACCCATTAAAGATAAACCAAATCTCGATGAATTATTTGGAATGTTCAATGATGGAAAACTATCCACAGAAAAATTTATTCAACAAAAAGCAATTGAAAAGGAATTGGAAAATTGAATGAAATATACATTTTAGATGCTTGCGCATTAATTGCTTCGCTCGCTAACGAGCCCGGGGCAAAAAATGTAAGAAAAATTTTACAAGACGCAATTGATGAAAAAGCAATTGTAAAAATGAATCAGATAAATTTATTGGAAGTATATTACGATATATATAGGACTTATGGCAAAGATGAAGCAAATAAAGTCTTGGAAAAAATACAAAAATTTCCTATAGAAATTATTATCGGAATGACTGAAGAAGTATTTAAAACAGCCGGGCTATTAAAATCAAAATATAAAATATCATTAGCAGATTCAATAGCCTTGGGAGAAAGTATTATTGGGAATGCTTCATTGGTAACATCAGATCACCACGAATTTGAAACAATTAAAAAAACAGAAAACATCAATATAACATGGTTTAGATAAAGCCGCCCATGAAGGCAACGAGCGACCCATGGTCGCTCGCTTAGTTGCCATTGTAGAAAAGCAAAAAAATTTATGAAAAGTGTGAAATAAAGAAGTTTATATCTTTATTGTAGATTTTGGCCAAATCATGAAGTTCAAGAATATCAAGGCGCCGCTGCTTGGCCTCAAGTTTTGATATGTAATCCTGTCTCCAGCCTAAGGAATCGGCAACCTCTTGCTGCGTAAGTTTGCACTCTTTCCGGACAATAATCAGCTTTTGAATCAAAATACTATAATCATCCCGAAATATAGTTTTGATATACTTGCCTTTCATACCAACAAGATATATGCGATTTTTGAATTTATGCAAAATTCGCATATTTTTTCTTGACAAAATATATCAGGGAGAACTTCTATGGAGTTATAAAACCGCGGATTGGTTTAACGGCGGTGCAATGAACCGTGGTGTTTACTACGGAAAGGAGGAAAATTATGGAATACACAAAACCGGTAATCGTCGCGCAAAACAACAAGCAAGGCTCGTTTGCAGCAGGTTGCCCAGAGAAGGACCAAGGATGCAATGGCGGCAGCGCTGTCGAGGCTAAATGCAAAAAGTGCGAACGGACAAAGTAATTTTGTTTCGGCGCGGGTCTGGCGTGTAACGGCAGACAAAGGGGCGCTTCAAATCATATTTGAGGCGCCCCTTTCCTCAAAAATTGATACATGGAGTGGTGCGGATTGGACAAAAATTTCTGGCGTATCGGCGTCAAATATGTTGACCTCGAAATGTTCAATAAAGGCTATCCCTATGTCTGGGGAGACGGTGTAACCCAATGGGGATATTTGGATTATTTAAAAGATATAAGACCAGGCGATATTATTGTCGCGGGCGGAATAGAGCGCATCAGTTTCATCGGAGAAGTAAAAGAAAAGCCTGTTTATCTTTTCCCGGACGATGAGGAAAACCTCCGCCTGTACCATGATAAGGGCATTGCGCCTGCATTAGGCCCTGCGGCAATCGAAGCCTTTGAACCGCTCGAAAACGATTATACCGATGTCGTGTGTATCGCGGTTGATTGGTTTGCCATTGACTGTTCCCGTTTACGAATGCCCACACAGATCCACGGAGGAGTCCGCCCGCTCACACAGGAAGGCATCGACTATATATCTACGATTATACAAAAACCAGAGCAATACTCATCAGAGAAAAAAACAAAAGTGA
>JAITPE010000059.1 GCA_031289575.1 Spirochaetia bacterium
CCTTGTTTACAGCGGGAATGTATACGCTCATATTTACAAATGTAGCGCGCATATCCACAGACTCCATTCCGCCCATGCTTTTTTATGTCGCAGGAATTATAAACTGGTCATATTTTTCCGACTGCCTCACAAAGACATCCAACACCTTCGTTGATAACAGCGGCATTTTCGGCAAAGTTTATTTCCCAAGGCTGGCGGTTCCAATAGCTGTAGTAATAAGCAATATGATCCGTTACTTTATACAGTTTTGCATTTTTATAACGATGTGCGTTATCTTTGCCCTAAAGGGCTACCCGTTTACCTTTAACTGGATGCTGCTGCTCGTGCCGCTGCTGCTTGTTTATATGGCGCTCATGAGCCTTGGGTTTGGGATATGGGTATCATCGCTTACAACAAAATACAGAGACCTGCGCTTCGCCCTGCCGTTTTTTGTGCAGCTGTGGATGTACGCTTCGCCTGTTATATATCCTCTGTCACTCATTCCGGAAAAGTACAAAATTTTTCTTATGCTCAACCCAATAGTGCCGGTAATTGAGCTGTTCCGCATGGCCTTCCTTGGCTCCGGCAGCGTTACGCTTCAGGGTATATTGGCGAGTGTTGGAATAACGGCGGTTGTCCTGCTTTCCGGAATCATTGTCTTCAACAAGGTCGAAAAAACATTCATGGATACAATTTAAACATCTGCGGGGCAATATGCAATCACTCTTTTTACCAATTATTATACTGGCCATTGTGCAGGCCATCACCGAATTTCTGCCTGTTTCTTCGTCCGGGCATCTGGTCATTATCCAAAATTTCGGCTTTTTTGATGATATTTTCAGCGCCGAAACAGAGCTCTTTATTGATATACTTCTGCATGTAGCTACGCTCATAGCCGTCATAATCTACCTGCGCAAAGACATTGCTTCTATAATAAAGGGGTTCTTTAAAAGTGCGCTTCAAAGGGATTTTTCCTCGCCCGAGGTAATCATTGCCCGTAATATTTTGGCGGCATCTGTCCCGGCCGGTATAGCGGGAGTCCTGTTGAATGATTTCCTTAAACAGTTCTACGTCTCGCTTTTACCGGTTTTTGTTTTTCTAATTATCAACGGTATTATCCTTATTAGTACTAAAAAAATACCCATAAAAAACCGAAAAATAGAAGAGATGAGTATAATCAGATCTCTCATGATTGGATTTTTGCAGGCTGTAGCGATTTTGCCTGGAATATCAAGATCGGGAATGACCATTACAGGCGGGCTTCTCGGCGGGCTTGCTCCGAACGATTCGGCCAAATTTTCTTTTCTGATGGCCATTCCGGTAATTGCCGGCGCCGGATTGCTGGAGGCTCTTAAGGCTGCCGATGGCGCAATTCCGGCGGAGGTATTTCCTCCTTTGCTTGCAGCCATGGTTATTGCCGTCGCGGTAGCGCTTGTTTCACTGAAAGTTTTGTTTGCCGTGGTCAGGCAGGTACGAATAAATGTTTTCGGCTATTACACAATTTTTGTCGGGCTTGCCGGCATAATATATTTGGCGCTTAAATAGTTTTCTGATTAGACTTGTTCATTACCGCACGGAGGCTTGTTTTGTTCAAGGATAAACGCTACCAAGAGATTGCGGGCATAACGCTCATGCTGCTTGCCCTTATTCTGTTTCTTTCTCTTGCAAGTTACAGCATTTCGGATTCAAGACTTCTTGAAGACGGAAATCCCGTAGGCAACATCATAGGTCCCATAGGAGCCTCCGTAAGCCATGCCCTGCGCTGTGCCCTTGGAATATCATCATACTTTGTTGTAATAATTATTGGATTTGCCGGATGGGTAACCCTGCGTACAGGCGGTCTCTCGTCGGTGTTCGAACGCGTATTCGCCCTGTTCTTTTTATCTGCCGCGAGCGCCTCTTTGGCCGGATTCATATCGCCGGAAATTCCGCAGACAAGCGGCGGATACGCGGGCTGCGGCATAGCGTATTTTTTGACGCGCCTGCTCGGCCCTGTGGGCGGTTTTCTCATCATTATCATCCTCAATATAATAGGGCTCATCCTTCTCGGCGTGTTTTCGGTGACCTCAATTGTCGGCGCCGGAGGGAAAATCAGCATTAAAGGGATGTATATGGATTTTTCCACAGCAAAGAAATTCGCGGTAAATTTTTTTAAAACAGAACCGGCGGAAGTTCCTCTTAACTCAATAAGCAAAAATATTGCTAAAAATGAAAAAAAGCGCCGCCCGTGGATAACCAAAGAAACCATTATGGTTGACGAACATGGCGTCAGGGTGGAAGGGCGGCCCAAACAAACGGCGTTTTTTCTTGAGATGCCTGTTTCGGCAGGGTTTTCCGCGGCGGAAAACCCGGTGAGTATTTTTTCCGAAACTCAATTGGAAATCATGGACGCCATTCCGCTTGCTACGGTTATGGAAGCGCCCGTTGAGTTTGATGAATCTGAGGAGTTTGTTCAGTCCGCGGAGTTTGTTGAATCAGAAGAATTTGTTGAGTCCGAAAACATTGTCTTGCTTGACCATGAGATTGAACAGCAGGTTTTAGATGCTGCCGAGAGGTTCATCGAATCTGAGGATTTAATTTATGAGGAATACGGTGAAATTGCGGAGACAGAAGCAGAGATCATTGAACCGGTAAAGTTAAACCGGATATTCGCCATTGATGACGGCGATGATGAGTTTCCCGAAAGCGTCCCTCGAGAAATAAGCGAAATCCCCGAAAAAAAGGAACAGCTTGAGCGTGAAAAAATAAATATGGCAAATCCGGTCAAGCGCGTATTTGACCGAATATTTATTAACAAAAGATATACTGTACCCGAAATCTTCCTCCATTCATCCGCGCCTCTTGACGCCGAAAGCTGGCGAAACGAGATACTCAAAAATTCGCAGCTTCTGGTAAACACACTTTCGGAATTCGGCATTGAGTCATCCGTAGCCGCCGTAACCCGCGGGCCTGTTATTACATTGTATGAACTGCACATCGCTCCGGGCATAAAAGTAAACCGCATTGTCAGTTTGTCTGATGATATAGCCATGGCTTTGGCCGCGTCCCGCGTGCGCGTTGTCGCTCCTATTCCGGGGAAATCCGCGGTCGGAGTCGAGATTCCAAATACTATCCGGGAAGAGGTTACACTGGGAGACATCATAAAAACATCCGAGTACAAGAGCCGCACGGGCTTCCTTAAAGTAGCCTTAGGCAAGGATATTCTGGGCAAGCCCTTGACTCTCGACCTTAAACGTCTTCCTCATTTGCTTATTGCCGGCGCTACCGGCTCGGGAAAATCGGTATGCGTCAACACCATCATCACAAGCCTTAT
>JAITPE010000129.1 GCA_031289575.1 Spirochaetia bacterium
AAGGGAACTCATATATATTTTTTCATCATTTTTTGCTTTTTCAAAATCGAGCATGGCCTGCGAGTAAGCGACGTTCATCTGCGTAACATCTAAGGAGGGCTGCAAACCGGCATTATAAAGCATTCGCACAAGCTTCTGTTTCTCTTTGACCTTTTCGAGCAATTTTTCGCGCATGATGAAATTGTCCTTGGCCATGAGATACTCGAAGTAGGCCTTCTTGACGCCGTAGACGACCTCTTCTTTCACCTTCTCGGATTCAATCTTGGTTACCGACACTCCGACTTGGGCGATCTCCTCGCTTTTTTGTTTTTTCTTGTCGTAGAGATAGTAGTATGAGTAAAGTCCGGCGAAAATGCCTATATCGGTATCCTTTCCGGGAATGCGGGCATTCGGGTCCGATGATGAATCGGCCCTCATCCTCTCAATGGTCCTCATCTGTCCGTCAACCCTTATGCCTCTGTTTGCGCGCGCTGCTTGATAATCGGCTAAGCTCTTTTTTCTCTCTTCGCCGATTTCAAGAATATCAGGATTATTCTGAAGCGCAATATCTATACATTCGTTGATGTCAACGGTTCTGGAATCCGCGTAAACAACCGTAAGTGAAAAAAGAAAGATCCAGAACGCAATTATAGAAAAACGGGTTCTGCCGGGCATTTAAAAATATCCAAATAAAAATATATCATATGTTTCATTCATCCTGTCAAGCTGTAATAAAAAGACTTATTATTCAATCTTTTTTTCTGGATGGCACATACACAGAAAATGGCGATGGAAAGCTCAAAAAAAGAGGGCTTTCTATCGCCATTTTACACCTTAAAAGAGCTATAAATTATTTTTCTACAAAATCAGCCTACTTTGATACATTTTTGTACTATAAGTTTACGCAGGCAAGCTATTATTCTTGACAGCTTTTGCTGTTTTTTTAACCTTCCATATATGCGCTTTTTGGAAAACAATAACGATACTCTGGGGTTCTTATGAAACTTACAGTAAAAAAAGATATTAGCACACTAAAGGCAGAAGACACATACTGCATTTTTGTAACAGATGAACAGAGTCGCAGCTGGACGGACCGAATACACCCGTCCATAAACGAGGCTCTCTCATCAATAGACACCGAGGCTGTGACCGGCAAGTACGGCGAGCATTTTTTTGTGCCTCTGAAGAAAACGCCTTCGCTTCTTGTGTTCGGGCTCGGCAAAAACATTGATCTTACATCGGAGAGCATCAGAAAGCTCGGCGCCGATCTTGCCGCTTTCTGCATTTCGAAAAACATCACATCAATAAGCTTTGTCCCGCCCGCGCCGGGCAATTTTATTGAGGCCGAATGTACGCGCTTTATCGCGGAAGGAATCGTGCTGTCCAATTACAAGTTTGAGAAATTCAAAACAAAAGACAAGAAAAAACTCATAGAGAACCTCTGCGTCTACAGCAGCGATCCTCTTGCTCCCTCAATCATAAATGAAATACAAATAATATACAACAATACGGTTCTTTGCCGCGACTTGATAAACGACGCGTCGTACAACAGTACGCCCGAGGGCATCGCCGCCGCGGCAAAATCGCTTGCGTCAAATAAAAACATAAAGTGTCAGATTCTCGGCAAAAAGCAGATTGAGGAACTCAAGCTGGGGCTTCTTCTCGCCGTAAATCAGGGAAGCGCGCGGCCTCCGCAGTTGGTTGTTCTCTCGTATAAAGGCGCGCCCTCCGACAAGAGTTCCATCGCGCTTGTGGGCAAGGGACTCACATTTGATTCGGGCGGCATGAACCTGAAGACGAGCGGACACATTGAGGACATGCGGATGGATATGGCCGGAGCCGCCACCGTGATGTACGCCTTTAAAAGCGCTGTTGAACTCAATATAAAGAAGAACATCTACGCGGTCATGCCGCTTACAGAAAACATGATAAGCAACACCGCCTACCGTCCGGGCGATGTCTTTACGGCTTACAACGGACTGACTGTCGAAATAGGAAATACCGACGCCGAGGGGCGCCTCATACTCGCCGATGCCCTCGCCTATACTGTGGACAAGATTAAGCCCTCCTGCATTATAGACATGGCAACCCTTACCGGAGCCTGCGTGGTAACATTCGGCGAAACAGTTGCCGGACTAATATCAACCGACGAGGAGCTTACCGAAAAGCTGCGCAAATCGGCCGACAGAACAGGGGAAAGGCTGTGGCCGCTTCCGCTGTACAGCGACTACGAAGAGAACATGAAATCAAAAATAGCGGATCTCTGCAACACGGCGTCCGAAAAAAATTCCGGAACAATACACGGCGCCGCGTTTCTAAAAAATTTTGTCGGAAATATACCGTGGGCGCATATTGATATTGCGGGTACGGCATGGAACACAAAGGCAAGGGGATACAGGCCCGAGAACGCCACGGCGTTTGGAATCCGTCTTATTGTTGACTTTCTATCGGCTTTGTAAGCTCCTTGTCTTTCGGGTTTTTTTTGGTTTTTTTGTAAACCTTTTCCCGCGGGCGGACTATATTTAAGTGACGCCCAAGGAGCATTTTATGAAAAAAATAGATCTTCATGTTCACAGTAAATACTCCAGCGATTCACAGAATCCTGTCATAGCGGCTCTCGGCTCGCGGGAGTCCTATGTTGAACCGGAAGAAATTTTTGAGATAGCCTTAAAGCGCGGTATGGATTATGTTACCATCACCGATCACGATACAATAGACGGATGCTTAGTAATCAAGAATCTTCACCCGGACAAGGTAATCATGGGTGTTGAGTCTACTGTTTTTTTCCCAGAAGACGGCTGCCCAGTGCATATACTTGTGTACGGACTTGACAAGCGCCAGTTTGAAATCATAGAAAAGCTGCGGCACAATATCTACGATTTCCGGAACTATCTTCAGACAACAAAACTGGCTCATTCGGTAGCCCACACCACCTACAGGCTGAGCGATAAATTTTCCATAGCGCATGTGGAAAAACTCTTCGCGCTTTTTGATGTCTTCGAGATCATAAACGGGAACCGCAGCGAGGCCGACAACCGCAGGTTTGCGGACATCGTAGAATCCCTTACGCCCGGGGGCATGTACAATTTATCAAACAGGCATAACATTACGCCGTACGGCTCCAAACCGTGGGTCAAGGGATTAACGGGCGGAACAGATGACCACTCGGGCCTTTTTGTGGGCACAACATGGACTAATATCAACGCGGCCGCGATCAATAATATTATCCCTGCCATACGCTGCAAGCTTACAAGCGCGGACGGCGGAAGCAGAACCAACAAGGGCTTCGCCTTTGAGATATTCAAGATCACTATGGATAACTTTGCCGAAAAGGGCGGCAACCCCGGCGAACTTGTTACGCAAATAGCCGCGCATGTACTTGAGAATAAAAAAATGGGCCTAATCAACCGCTACAAAATATACATGCTTAAAAAATCAAAAATCAGGCTGTACCGCCTTCTCGCGAATATTATAACCGAGGCCGACAAGCACTATGACAGTGTTGATGACAAAATGAATAATCTCTACAATCACATTGTCACATTGTCTGATGAAATAACAAGAGACTTTGTGAACGCGGTCTTCAACAGTTTCTCGGCCGGAAACCTGAGCGCCACACTTAAGGCCATACCAAGAACATTTGCAAGCGGCCTCATATACATTCCGGCGCTCTTCGCGCTGAAGTATATGAATAAAGACTTGGACTTCCAACAGGATCTTGTTAACCATTTTATCAAAAAAAATCAGGTGCAAAAAAGAAAAAAGAAAATTCTCTGGTTTACCGATACGATTGCCGACATGAACGGCGTGGCCGTCACGCTTCAGAATATCGGCTGGATCGCAAACAAGCGCGGAGACGACCTGCACATTGTATCATCTGTAACAGACGAAGAGATGACTCCGCTTCTTCCGCCAGGCCTTATAAATCTTCCGCCGCTTGTTACATTCAAACTGCCCTATTACGAAAAGCTGACGGTCAAGGTTCCTTCTGTTTTGAGCATGCTTGAGAATCTTGAACCGCTGCGGCCCGATGAGGTTTTCATAAGCTCTCCAAGCACTGTGGGACTCTACGGGCTTCTCTATTCGAAGGTCTTTGGAATAAAATGCACTACGGTTTATCATACGGATTTTACAATGCAGGCAAAGAACATCATCAACTCAAATACGCCGCTTTTAAAGGTAATCGAAAAATACACAAAGTGGTTTCATGAAGCGTCTGACCGGATTTTGGTTCCCACCGCGGAATACATCGACATTCTTATGCGCAGAGGATTTGACACAAAGAAGATGGATATTTTCCACAGGGGAATCGACACCGTTCTTTTCCAGCCGCACAGCAGCGCGGCCGGTTACATTAAAACAAAGTACAGGGTGATCGGAGACATCAATCTCCTTTACGCCGGAAGAATATCCGAAGACAAGAACATCAACTTTCTCATTGAGGCTGTCTCGCCGCTGTTTGATGACCCCGAACTCAAGATCAACCTGCTCTTAGCCGGAGACGGGCCGTATCTCAAAACTCTAAAAGAAAAATACGCCCGCAGCAGAAACATATACTTTCTGGGGCAGATTCCAAACCGCGAGCTGCCGCTCGTATACTCGGGCTGCGAAATGCTGCTCTTTCCAAGCGAGACCGATACATTCGGCATGGTGGTACTTGAGGCGCAGGCCTGCGGCAGGCCCGCGCTCGTATCCGATATAGGCGGCCCCAAGAACATTGTTGTTGACAATGAAACCGGATACGTGCTGAGCACGCAAGACCCGCAGATCTGGACAAATAAACTGACCGAATTGGTCGGCCTTATAAAAAGCAACAGCGGGCGCTACAGCGAACTGTGCGAAAAGTCACGCTCACATGTAATAAAGGAATTCGATGTCCATAGAATACTCGAAAACTATGTCGGCCCGGATGAGGACGAGGAGCAAAAGCTCAAGAGCGCGGGCTGAATAATTAAGGCTGCGGGGTAAACACCAGGCTATTTTTTTACAATCTTTCCTATAATGATACCGGCAATAGCCATGGCCGAGAATATTCCGGCAAGCGGAAGAAAAAGCAGCATGGATGCCGCCGGCATAACATTAATCAAATATGCCGCGGCATAAACATTAATGTTTTTCAAGAGATGCGGAAGCGCGCCGCTTAAAGCCAGAACAATGACGGCTGCGCAGGCGGCAACAATGAAAAGCGATGGAAAGAGCAATACGGCGCGTATGCGCCTCATCTTTTTTTTGAAAGGAGCCGGATAAATAAGCATCAGCAAAAGAAACGCCCCTGCAGAGGCCGGGAGCGCAGCCTTGAACAGGCTGCGCATAGACGCCACACGCATGACATCGTCTAACTTGTAGGCGGAACTGCCGGAAAGTACAACCGGGTTCATGTAGATTCTTCCATTTCTTATGGAGAGTCCCTTGTCTTTAAGGTACCATCTGGTGAACCACTCGGCCATGCCTGTATCGGAAAATCTGAAAATGTTGATCAGCTCATTTTTGCTGCGCAGGCCTTTTTTATTCTGTATAATGCCGGTGAAAACCTCGCTCAGCAAGTGACGCTTTCTGTTTATGCCCAAGCTGTTGTCGTCAACTATAAGGCTCAGGTAGAACTCGGGGAGAAGTATTTTGAGCTCGCCTATTCCGGCGCTGTTGTTTCCGGCCTCGGCCGATTCATAGAAGACACTGCCGTTTTTTAGCTGTTCGTCTCTTGATGTCAAAAAAGAAATGAACTCATCAATTTCATTTTTTATGCTTCCGTCAATCAGTTTGTCGTTAAGAACCTCTGTAAGTTCAGGGGTGATCAGTTCAATGTCGGCGATGATTCTTCCGCTTGCGGTATTCTTTTCGGAGCCGGCCATCTTCTGGGCCTTCTTTTCTTTTTTCTCAAATTCGCTCCGCGCCTCATCAAGTTCATCCTCGGCGTCATCAAGCAGATCATCGGCCTTGCCTATGAGTTTCTTGTTCTCGGAGCGGTATTTTTTTATACCGCTGATCTGTGAATCTAAGCGCTTCAGTTCCTCCTTGCGGTACTCGCCAAACTCATCCTTGCTGTTGAACAGATGCGACACATTTTTCCATGACAAATCAGACATCTCGTCGCGTTCCTGCTTTAGCTTGTTGTACTCTTCGGTTTTGTTAAGCCTGTCAAAATCGGACTTGCGCGCCTCGTAGTTTCCGCGTTTCTGCTCAAAATCATACTTAGCCGATTCGAGGTGCAGTTCGTGTTCGATATCGTTCGTTATCTTTGCGTCAAGCTGCCTGTTTCTGGTCTCAATGAATGTGGAGAGAAGGCCGGCCTTTTTTAAAACGCCGGTATAGAATGAGCTGTTTGTCAAAACGCCGTACAAGACCGCGGCCGCAACGCAAAGCGGCACAGCAAAAAATGATATGGCTGTAATCAGCCCGAGAACGCGGCCGCGCTTTGGTGTTTTTTCATTGTTCATTTTTTCCTCCATAGAGTTGTTCTGGATCCATAAGGCGGATTTTGTCAATCTTGAAATCAGTATCATCAAAAATTCTAAAAAAACAACTGCGGTAGCCCTCATGACACGCGGCCCCTGTTTGCTTTACCTTAATGAGAAGAGTGTCGGAGTCACAGTCGAT
>JAITPE010000015.1 GCA_031289575.1 Spirochaetia bacterium
CGGCCTTAAGAGCGGCGAGAAGGGCCTTGCCTGTTTTTTTTGACAAAATGAAATCATCAAACGCTTCGAGCCATGCCGCGGCGCACTCCGCGGAGCGTGATTCGGCATCTGATTGTGTATCAAGAAGCGGCAAAAGAGATTCAACCGCCGCCTTCACGGCCGCGCGCGTCTGCTTCGAGGCCAGCGCCATGCCAAGGCCGAACTCGGCGTTGTTTTCAAAAAGGGAATTTGACCAGGCCGGCCCCTCTCCGTCTTTATTTTGTGTATATGGAATGCTGGGCATGGCGCCGGCCCACGCCTGCGAGCAGCCCGTTCCGTTTGCCCAGTAGACCCGGTCTCCGAAAAGCTGCGTCATTAGCTTTGCGTAGGGCGTCTCTCCGCATCCCGCGCAGGCGCCGGAGAACTCAAGCAGCGGCGGGACAAACTGGCTTCCCTTTACGGTTGACAGGGGAAACACATCTTTATAAGAAACTGCAAGCCCGTATTCCCAGTTTTCGCTTCTATAGTCTACATCGCCTGCCCGTTTCATCGCAATTGCTTTTGACGCGCACACCGATTCGCAGAGCGCGCACGACGCGCAGTCCAATGAACTGAATTGAAGCGAGTAGTTGTACCGCTCGGCTTTTTTCCCTTTGGCCCGCACTGTTTTAAAAGAGGCCGGAGCGTGCGAGAGCTCGGACTCATCAAGAAGATAAGGTCTGATTACTCCGTGCGGACAAACATAAGAGCATAGATTGCACTGCGTGCATTTTTCGCCGTCCCATTCCGGCAGTTCCGAGGCGATGCCGCGTTTCTCGTAGGCCGATGTGCCAAGCGGCATGGTTCCGTCCTCGTATCCGGTAAAGGCCGAAACCGGAAGTTCATCGCCCTTCTGATTGTTGAGCGGAAGTAAAATATTTTTTATAAAATCGGGCAATGGAACTTCCTCTGTTTTTTCCTCAACGGCCGATGCCCATTCATCCGGAACAGTGACTGCCGTTATATTTTCGATTCCGGCGTCAACCGCGGCCATATTTCTGTTTATAACATCGCCGCCTTTTTTCGAGTATGTTTTTTTGACCGCGTCTTTCATATAAGACGCGGCTTCCTCTATGGGGATGATTTCGGCTGCTTTAAAAAACGCGGCCTGAAGAACCATGTTAAAAAATCCGCCCAGTTCAAGCCGCCTTGCTATTGCCGCTCCGTCAATAATATACAGTTTTATTTTTTTCCGCGCTATATCGCGTTTTACGCGCGCGGGCAGCCGGCTTGAGAGTTCATCCGCGCTCCAGCTGCAGTTGAGGAGAAACGAGCCTCCGTCTTTTATTTCGGATACGATGTCGTATTTATATATATATGACTGATTATGGCAGGCTGCAAAATCAGCGCACTTTACAAGATGTGTTCCGCGGATTGGATTTTTGCCGAAACGCAAATGTGATTTTGTTATCCCGAATGATTTTTTTGTATCGTATTCAAAATAAGCCTGCGTAAACATGCCGGTGTGTTCGCTTATGATTTTTATGCTGTTCTTGTTGGCGCCCACTGTTCCGTCCGAGCCCAGACCCCAAAACTTGCACGATATAAGGCCTTCCGGCTCCGGATTTATATCCTCTCCGCATGGCAGCGAGAGATGCGTTACGTCATCGTTTATTCCTATGGTGAAATTATTCTTGGGCTCATTCAATAGCAGATTGTCAAATACAGCTTTAATTTGTGACGGATATATGTCTTTCGAGGCCAAGCCGTAACGTCCGCCCGCAATGAACGGAGCGTTCTCTCTGCCGTACCAGGCCGCGCGCACATCAAGGTACAGCGGCTCGCCGGATGAACCATGCTCCTTGCAGCGGTCAAGAACAGCAACCTTCTTTACAGTGGAGGGCATGGCCGCCAAAAAGTGCCCGGCCGAAAACGGCCGGAACAGATGAACCTGCAGGTAGCCGGTCTTTTCCCCTTTCGCGTTAAGGAAATCCACGGTATCGCGAATGGTACCGCTCACGCTGCCCATGGCTATAACCACGCGTTCGGCATCCGCCGCTCCATAGTAATTGAAGAGATGATAGTCCTCTCCTGTGAGCGCGTTTATATTGGCCATGTATGATTCAACTATGCCGGGCAGCGCGTCATAGAATGGATTGTTTGCTTCCCGTATTTGAAAATAGACATCCGGATTTTGCACGGTGCAGCGCAGCGTGGGATGATCCGGATTAAGGGAGGTGTCTCTGTATTTATCAAGCGCCTCGTAATCAAGAAGGCCCGCAAGAGTCTCGTAGTCAAAAACCTTTATTTTTTGAATCTCGTGCGATGTCCTGAATCCGTCAAAAAAATGCATAAATGGAATGCGCCCCTTTACGGCCGACAGATGCGCCGCCGCCGACAGATCCATCACCTCCTGCACGCTGCCGGATGAAAGCATTGCCCAGCCCGTTCCCCTGCAGTTCATAACATCGCTGTGGTCGCCGAAGATCGACATTGCGTGAGTACCCACTGTCCTCGAGGCCACATGCAGGACAGCCGGCTGCCTTGTTCCGGATATGCGCAGCATAGTCGGAATCATGAGCATGAGGCCCTGCGATGATGTAAAGGATGACGCGAGCGCGCCGGCTTCTATCGCGCCGTGAACCGCTCCGATTGCTCCGGCCTCGGACTGCATCTCAATGAGGCGCACAGTGTGCCCAAAAATGTTTTTGCGCCCGGCGGCCGACCATTCATCTGTTTTTTCGGCCATCGGCGAAGACGGCGTTATTGGGTATATTGCGCTTACCTCTGTAAAGGCATAGGCGACATGGGCGGCAGCCTCGTTGCCGTCCATCGCCGCTGTTTTTCGATTATCGTTTGTCATCGGTGTATCTTTTTTGTAAATTCGATGTACTGATTTTTGGGATCGGTTACAACCTCAAGTATATCGCTGTTGCAAATAATAATGTCATAGCCCATATATGTGTCGGGATAAGGAGGAAGTCCCCTGCCTTTGATTTCTTCGATCCACCTTTTGTACTGGTTGAAGCCCATTATTATATACTGGGGCGGGGTGCCGTTTCTTGTCATTTCCACAACCATTGTTTCAATGTCTGATGTTATATTCATGTTGGCCTCATCTGTTATTTTTATAATCTGATATTTGTCCGGCCGCAGTCAAGCAGATTTTTACGGCTTAACCGGCTTGACCAAAGAGGCTGCCAGCTTGGCGTTTTTTCTCGCGCTTTCAGTATCATCCGCCAAGGCAAGGGCTACGCCCATTCTGCGCTTTATAAAGGATTCCGGTTTGCCGAAAAGCCTGATATTTGTTCTCGGAACGGCAAGGGCCTTGTCTATATCATCAAAAGCTATTCCTTTTTCATTCATTCCGCCGTATATTACAGCGCTCGCGCCCGGCTTTATCATTGTAACATCAACCGGCAGCTTTAGGATTGCGCGCGCGTGAAGCTCGAACTCGTTTTGGAACTGGGTTGCCATTGTTACCATGCCTGTGTCATGCGGCCTGGGGCTTACCTCTGAAAAAAACACATCCTCTCCCTGTACAAACAGTTCAACGCCGAAAATTCCCCTTCCGCCGAGAGCCTCTGTTATTTTGCCGGCTATAGACCTGGCCTTTTCCAACGCGGCCGGGCTCATGGCCATGGGCTGCCAGCTTTCGACATAGTCTCCCTTTATTTGAACATGGCCCACCGGAGCGCAGAAACTCGTTTCAATACCAGCAGGGCCCAATGAGCGCACAGTAAGGAGCGTTATTTCATAATCAAACTCAATCATGGACTCAACGATAACCCGGCCCTGATTTACCCTGCCGGCCTTTGCCTGCTCCCAGGCCGCCGGTATTTCGTCCGCGCTCTCCACCTTGGAC
>JAITPE010000026.1 GCA_031289575.1 Spirochaetia bacterium
TTTACTTGTTTGCCCATAATCTCTGTTTCTATTACAAGGGCGTTGTAAATATCAGGTAATTTTCCCTCGGGAAACTCCGCGTCAAGGGTTGAGCCGATTACCTGTACAACTTTGCCATAGTTCCCGCTCATTTATATTCTCCTTCTTTACGAAAATCTATTTTTTCTATCTACTTTTATATACTTTTATCTACTCAAGAGCCGCGGCGCCGCCGACTATCTCCGCAATCTCGTTAGTAATCTTAGCCTGCCGTACCCTGTTGTAGGTGATCGTCAAATCACGAATCATTTCACTCGACGCGTCTGTGGCATTCTTCATGGCCACGCGGCGCAGAAACTGCTCGGAAAAACCCGACTCAAGAAAGCACGAAAAAATCTTCACTCTGAGATAAAGCGGAAGCAGATAAGAAAATATCTGTTCCTTGCCGGGCTCAAAGTAGTAATCAGTTTCGGAGCCGCTCCCGGTCTCACCGGCTGTTTCTAAAGTAATAGGCAAAAGCCTTAGATTAGCCGGCTTTTGCGAACTGGAAGAAAAAACCTTTGTGTAGCTCAGATAGACCTCATCAAAGGTTCTGCCCATAAAAAGGGATGTGAGCTCGGAGCCTATTTTAGCGGCTCCTTCAAAATTAAACTTATCCTCAGGGCTGACAGCCGATTTATACATGGCAATATTGGAAAAATTGTAGTAGTTGATTCCCTTCTTGCCGACCACATAGAGCGATACTTCCTTTCCCTCGCTCTCTAATTTAGCCTTGAACTGAAGAGTCTTTTCAATCGAATGCGAATTGTAGCTGCCGCATAATCCGCGGTTTCCGGTAATGTGCAAAAGCAGCGCCTTCTTTGGATCATCAAAGCCCTTGAGAAGAGGATGCTCCAAGGCGGCGCCTCCCTCGGATAGGATATTGGCCATCAGCTTGTTGATCTTCTCTTCGTACGGCTTCGACTTGGAAAGGCGCTGCTGCATCTTCTTCATCTTCGCGCCGGCGACCATTTCCATAGTACCGGTAATCTTCTTGGTGCTGGTTACCGATTTTATTCTGTTTTTTATATCTCTCTTTGTTGCCACAAATGTCCTCGCCGATATTATTTACCGCTGAGATACTGAGTCACAAATTCTGTTATAACATTTTTAAGGCTGTCGGGATCCTTCATTTCTCCGGTTTCCTCTATTCCCTTGAGGATGGAAGGGTGGCTCGCCCTCAAGTGCTGCAAAAGAAGTCCCTCAAATTCTATTACATTCGCTACAGGAACCTTGTCAAGCAGACCCTCGGTTCCGGCAAATATAATTGTCACCTGCTCGGAAACATCCATCGGGGTATACTGTCCCTGTTTAAGAACCTCAACAAGGCGCTGCCCGCGGTCGAGCTGGCGCTGAGTCGCTGAGTCAAGCTCTGTTCCCATTTGAGCAAAAGCCTCAAGCTCGCGGAACTGGGCAAGGTCAAGCCGGAGCGAACCGGCATACTTCTTCATTGCTTTAACCTGCGCGCTTCCGCCTACGCGTGATACCGATATACCGACATCAACAGCCGGCCTTACGCCCGCGGCAAAGAGGTTCGGCAGCAGGTAGATCTGGCCGTCGGTGATCGATATAACGTTTGTAGGTATATAGGCCGCGACCTCACCGTCAAGCGTTTCGATAATAGGAAGCGCTGTTAAGCTGCCTCCGCCAAGTTCATTGGAAAGCTTTGCGGAACGCTCCAGCAAACGTGAATGACAATAAAAAATGTCTCCGGGATAGGCCTCACGTCCCGGCGGACGCCTGAGCAGCAGCGAAAGCTCGCGATAGGCGTTCGCCTGTTTTGTAAGGTCATCGTATACACAAAGTGTGTGCCCGTGTTTGTCGTACATGAAGTATTCGGCCATCGACGCGCCGGCATACGGGGCTATGTACTGCAAAGGCGCCGGGTCAGACGCGTTGGCCGCAACAACTATGGTATAATCCATAGCGCCTTCCTTTGTGAGTTTCTGAACAACACCGGCAACCGTGGATGCCTTTTGGCCTATGGCTACGTAGACGCAGACAACGCCCTTGCCCTTCTGGTTGATTATGGTGTCTATGGCGATGGCGGTTTTTCCGGTTTTTCTGTCGCCGATTATAAGCTCGCGCTGCCCGCGTCCTATGGGCGTCATTGAGTCAACCGCTTTGATTCCGGTTTGCAGAGGTTCCTTTACAGGCTGCCTGAATGCTATTCCGGGGGCGATTGTTTCCACGGGGCGGCGGCTTTCCGCGTTAATGGGGCCCTTGTTATCCAAGGGCTCGCCGAGAGGATTCACAACGCGCCCAAGAAGAGCCTCGCCGCACGGAACGGAAAGAACCGTGTTAAGGCGCTTTACGCTGTGTCCCTCCCGAATGGTGAGATAATCTCCCAGAACAGCGACTCCGATGATATCCTCCTCAAGGTTGAGAACCATTCCCTGAGCTCCGTTTTCGAACTCAAGCATCTCGGCGGACATAGCGTTAGAGAGGCCGTGAACGCGCGCGATTCCGTCGCCTACCTGAATAACGATACCGGACTCGCCGACATCAAGCTTCGTCCTATATTCCGAAATCTCCTGCCGGATTATCGACTTTATTTCTTCGGTTTTAATCTTCATAAGCAACTTCACTCCTGACTTTGCTGTTTAATAGACTATATCTAATTTTTTTTAAATTCTCAGCCAGCGAGCCGTCGATCACAAGATCTCCGGCCTTGATTATGATGCCTCCGAGAATATTTTTATCGGTTTTTTCATTAATAATTACGTCTTTGTTAAACTTTTTCTTTAAG
>JAITPE010000062.1 GCA_031289575.1 Spirochaetia bacterium
TAGTTGTTATTTTTGAAGACATATTCCTTACTCTTGTTTCCATTTTATTCCTCATAATAGTAAGATTGCAGCAGTTTTGTCAAGAACTCCTGCAAGAAGTTAAAAAAAAATTAATACCCTATGAAGTATACGAATTTCAGAGCCGATTCATGAAAAGTTTTTTCACTTTTTTTTCATGAAATTCGGAAAAAATTCATTTTTTGCCGAATTTATAGCAGATGAGGCGAGTTTTTGCGTTTTTGTCAATAGGGGGCCGAGGCGAAAGGCAGAACCGGACGGAGCGAAACAGAGGACGGTTTTGGCTGGGCAGAATGGAGCAAAAAAAAGGAGCGAAGCGGATTTTTTTTGCTTGGGTGCGGGCAACGGGTAAAAGCCCCTTCCCCGAGCCTGTTTCTTTATCTTTCTTGTTTTCTGAGGTGATAGCCCAAAAAAAAATTAAACTGCTACCATAAACATCCGCCCCTACTAATAAAAAAATGTCTTGACATTTTTTTATGTTTCCATTAATATAATAATATACTCTGAATTTATTATAAGGAAAGAGTAAGCCATGTGGATAAAAAATGTAATAATCACTATCATATCATCCGCACGCTTTAAGCCGGTTATGATAGTCATCTTGGGTATAATCTGCGGCTCTGTCCTCTATATATCATACGAATCCCGAATATGGTCTTACCTCTCCGACTCACCGGAGACATGCGTAAACTGTCATGTAATGCGGTCGTATTATACAACATGGAGCCACAGTTCACACGGCCATAACACAGTTTGCAATGATTGCCATGTGCCCAATAACAACCCTGTAACAAAGCTCCTGTTCGAGGGAATGGACGGCGTGAAGCACACAGCGGCCTTTACATTTCTCAATGAACCTCAGGTCATCACCGCCGGGGCAATGAGTTCATCTGTCATTATGAATAACTGCATACGCTGCCATACCCAGCTCAATACCGAGATAGTAAACGCGGGAAGAATCACAAGCTCAATGGCCGCAAAAGGTGAAGGCAAGCTCTGTTGGGACTGCCACAGGGATGTCCCGCATGGAAGAAACAGTTTATCAAGCACGGAGAACGCTCCGGTACCCTTCTCCGGTATTTAACATGAAATAAGGTATATCATATAAATCTAAAAACGGGGTTATGTCATGGAAAATAAAAAAGAATGTTTAACAAAGTGCTTCTCATGGCAGTCGTGGCTTGAGAGATTCAAGTCAAAGCGCGGCTGGCTTCTGTTCCTCGGAACGCTGATTGTTGTCTTCCTGCTCGGCATACTTGCGGCCTCGGTCACATCGCGAAGAGCCCAGACCGCGAGCATATACAACAACAAGCGGGTAATAATAACGGGCATCGAGGGCCGCAACGAGATATTCGGAGAGAATTATCCGCGCGAATATGAGACGTGGGCTAATTCGGCTGATACCGGATTCACCTCCATGTACAATGGAAGCAAGGTGGTCGATATACTCGAAGCCCGTCCCAACATGGTCATACTCTGGGCCGGCTACGCCTTTTCCAAAGACTACACATCGCCGCGCGGCCATATATACGCTGTTGATGATGTGCGGCGCAGCCTTAGAACCGGAGCGCCGATGAATCCCGAGGACGGGCCGCAGAAGGCAACATGCTGGGCCTGCAAGAGTCCCGATGTTCCGCGCATGATGCAATCGCTCGGAGTGGATGAATTCTATAAAAAAACATTGGCTTCGCTCGGCAGCGAAATTGTAAATCCCGTAGGCTGTGCCAACTGCCACGAACCCGAAAGAATGGAACTCAAGATTACACAGCCGGCCTTGATAGAAGCATTCTCGCGGCAGGGACGCGATATAAAAAAAGCGACACAACAGGAACTCCGCTCGCTCGTATGCGCGCAGTGCCATTCCGAATACTTCTTTAAAAACGGCTACCTCACCTTCCCGTGGGACAAGGGAACTACTGTTGAAGCAGTGGAAGCGTACTACGATGAACTCAAATTCTCCGACTTTACACATAAACTGAGCAAGGCTCCCATTATAAAGGCGCAGCATCCCGGCTACGAGATTCACAGGCTTGGCATACACGGACAGCGCGGCGTATCCTGCGCCGACTGTCACATGCCCTACATGAGAGAGGGCGGCGTAAAATTCAGCGACCATCAAGTACGCAGCCCGCTTGCCATGATAGACCGCACATGCCAGGTTTGCCACAGAGAGAGCGAGGCCGAGCTGAGGCAAAACGTATATGAGCGCCAAACAAAGGTTATGGAAGTGCGCACGAAGTTAGAGGCCGAGCTTGCTAAGGCCCACATAGAGGCCGCGTTTGCCTGGGAGAAAGGCGCGACCGAAGCGCAGATGGCTTCGACACTAAAATTGCTGCGCCAATCACAGTGGCGCTGGGATTACGCCTTCGCGTCTCACGGCGCGTCTTTCCATGCTCCGCAGGAAATACAGCGAATAATGAGCAACGGCATTGAGAAAGCCCTGCAGGCGCGGCTTGCTACAGCAAAGGTTTTGGCTGCTCTGGGTTTTAACGGTGATGTTCCCATGCCGGATGTATCGACCAAAGAAAAAGCGCAGAGGTATGTAGGCTGGGATATACCGAAAGAGAAAGCGGCAAAAGAAAAATTCTTGAACGAAATTGTTCCCAAATGGATTGAAGAGGCCAAGGCAAACAATCGTTTGGCGAAATAAGACTATGTGGAAATACCCTTGGGGATACAAAGAAGGCTGGACAATTTGTGCGGGGTTATTTCTCACAGGTTTGCTGATTCAGTTTACAGGCGAAACCGGAACAGAATTTTTCCGGTTTCCTGTAAACATGGTTGTGCTGTTTGCCTTTGTTCTGCTGTTAGTATGCTGGATCGGGGTCAATTATCTGCCGGCAGCCAAAGGGCAGAGCGTTCATATATACAACTGATGCTGCGACCCTGTGTAAATATCCGTATGCTCGGCCTCATTGACTACAGTTCCGCCTGCGAGATTCAGCAAAGGGAAAAACTGCGCGTTCTTGAGAAGGAAAGCCCGGGCTGTGTATTCTTTTTGGAACATCATCCTGTTATAACGCTGGGGAGGCACTGCGGCGCCGGCGATATTCTGTATCCGGAAACTTTTTTGGACAAGCAGGGATACTCCGTTGCCCGCAGCAGCCGCGGCGGAAATGTCACTGTTCATGAGCCGGGGCAGCTTGTGGTATATTATGTTCTGCCGGTAAAATCCAAGGATTCCGCCGCCTTTGTATCGGGCATAGCGGGCCCTGTAATCAGCGCGCTCAACTCGCATTTCGGCACGAACCTTTCGTTCCCGGCGGAGAATCCGGGAATCTGGCAGGACGGCAAAAAATGCGCGTCAATCGGTTTCGACCTGCGGCAGGGAGTGAGCATGCACGGAATGGCAGTCAATGTATGCAACAGCCTTCTCGGTTTTTCATTTGTAAATCCCTGCGGAATGTCATCATCGGTCATGACAACGCTCAGCGCGCTTGCCGAAAGAAATGTTACTGTAGAAGAAACGGCCTCGCTTCTCGCTTCAATTTATGTGTAAGGGCTTTACGTATATGTATAAATATTTTTACGTATTACGAAAAAGTTCCGCCGCGCGGTACGAGCTTCTCACATTGACTCCGGCCTCCGCGCCGGTAAATCCTAGCGCGAGCGCCCTTTCCTTTATTGCCTCAAATTCATCCGGGTGATAGTATTTCTTGACCGGCAACCCTCCCCTCTTTGATGTGAGGTACTGGCCTATGGTGACAAATGAGCAGCCGGTATCGCGCAGTTCTTCCAAGGTTTGTGTGATGTCCGCCATGCTCTCTCCGAATCCCGCCATGAGTCCCGATTTTACAACGAGGCCCAAGCCGGCCGCGCGCTTTAGCAGGCATAGCGAAAACGCGTAGTCACCCATGGGGCGGACTGCGCCGTAAACCGGCGCGGCCGCCTCTATGTTGTGGTTCAGCACATCAGGGCGCGCGGCGGCTATTTCATCGATTGCCTTTTCCATGCGCAGCGAGAAATCGGGAACAAGAACCTCCACCGCGCATTTCGGCGCGGCCTTTCTTGTTTCAAGTATTGCCGACGCAAAGAACGAGGCTCCGCCGCCGGGAAGGTCGTCCCTTGTGACCGATGTTATAACGGCATGGGACAGCTTGAGCGCGGCAATTGCCGCGGCAATTCTGCGCGGCTCGCTTTCATCGGGCGGAAGCGGAGCCCCGTGAGGCACAGCGCAATAGGAACAATTGCGCGTGCAGATGTTTCCCATGATGAGAAAGGCCGCGCTTCCGCGGGCGGAACATTCGCCTATATTCGGACAGCGGGCCTCAACGCAGATTGTGGAAATACCGGCTTCGCGGATAATCTTCTTGAGTCCGGTATAGGCCCCGCCGCCCGGAATGGTGAATTTAGGCTTGCGGATTCTGTCAGGCTCGGTGTAAATCTTAATCTTTTTTTTCTGCCTTATCCTTATAAAGTCTTATGATCGCCTTAAATACGTCCGAGTCCGGGTTTTTGTCTTCTTCTAAATTTACCTTAAATATTTTTTCAGTTTCATCATCGTAAAACCAATAAACGCCATTAACCGAAAATATTTCTTTTCCCATCTTCTTCATATTGTAAAAATCCTATGTGTTAGAAAATGTTAAAAAACAAACTGAAAAAAGTCAATGAAATTAATGGTTCAGTTTCCGGAATCAATGTATTCCCGGTACTCATCCGGACTCATGAGGCTGTCCAACTCTGATGTTCTGGTGGCGTCTATCTTGAATATCCAACCGGCTCCGTAAGGATCGCTGTTTATTATCTCGGGCGAATCCTCAAGGGCATTATTGATCGCGATAATCTCGCCCGTAACAGGGGAAAAAATATCGGACACGGCCTTGCCCGATTCGACAACAGCGATCTGTTCGCCCTGCCTCACCTCCAGCGCAAGATCCGGAAGGTCAACAAAGACAATATCGGTGAGCATCTCCTGAGCGTGGTCGCTGATTCCGCATACGGCCTCGAAGTTGTCTCCGAGCCTGACCCATTCATGGGTCCCGGTATATTTCAGTTCGTCATCTACTGTGCTCATGTTTTTTCTTTCCGCTAATATTTATAGTTTGAGCTCATCGCTCTGCGATACCCCTTACCGGCCTTGTAGCTGCATTTTCGCATAGACCACAGCAAAAAAAGACATCAGCAACTTATTGCGGCTTCAGTCTTGCCTTTATCTCGTCAATGGAATAGCCTTGCTCCAAAAGGTCGAGAACCTCTATTTTGACTTCGGTTCTACCTTCCTCTCTGCCTTCAGCTTTTCCTTCGGCTTTTCCTTCTTCTTTTCCTTCGGCTTTTCCTTCTTCTTTTCCTTCGGCTTTTCCTTCGGCTTTTCCTTCGGCTTTTCCTTCGGCTTTGCCTCTCGCTTCGCCTCTCGCTTCGCCTATTTCGATGCCTTTTTCCATTGCCTCTTCTTGCCAAACTGCTTTTGCGTCATCCAAATTAAATTCTGTCATCAACATGTTTAATACCTCCGATGCGTTTGCTT
>JAITPE010000071.1 GCA_031289575.1 Spirochaetia bacterium
CAGCGCTTCTTCAAGCGCCATCCCTTGGCTCTCTTTTCTGCGTACTGTGGCTACAAAAATTGAGTATTCGCCAAGCGTAGGGCACTTCCGCTTTATATCCTCATTGTAGCCCTGATTTATATTTAGTACAGTAATCAGAAAATCTTGATCCGGTACTAAACCATTTTCTTCTTCATCTACGTCCTCAAAAAGATCTGAGAGGTGCAGATAACTTTTCTCTCTCTGATCCCGCTTCCCATTGTACAGCACTATCAGTCTGGGACGCGGCGTCTTTGATTTCTTTCTCTTATAGCCTGTTTTTTTCATGTCAAGTGTTTTTTGACGTAAAAGAATGAGGGCATAATACAGCAACATCCTTAAGGGCATGTTTTCATTCACCGTAGATTGGTGCTCAATGAGGCAGAGAATTTTACCGCCTATTGCAAATGAAACATCATTGCGTATTGTCGTAAAAATAGGATTCACCAGAGTATTTATTTTTATAGGCGTTTTCTTGGTATAATGCGTTCCGGTTATGGCATTGTAGAGCTGCCTCAGTTTATCTTTATTGTTGAATAGCATTCTGAATACCCCGTCCTTGTACTCTCTGTTTCCTGGCATTGCTTTTGCGTTCCTTCTTGTTTAATAAAACTGTATAAAGAGATAACGAACGGGAAGGCGTGTAGATTAAAAATTTTTTTGATTTTTTTTCAAAAATGCGAAAAAAATTCACTTTTGCTGGTTTTAGCGGAGGCAAGGGCGGCTGTCCCTCAGCACTTCGGCCTTGGCTGAATTCAGCTTTTACGGTCAATAAAAACTTGACAAAAAATAAAGAAAAAAGTTCATGCTTTATTTGAGATATTCTAAGAATGAACTTCGAAAAATCCAACATTTGGTATTTTTTGGCTTTTATAATCATAGGAGCCATACTTGGTTCTGCCCTTGGAACTCTTCTTGTTCGCATTTTTCCGGGTTTGTCTGTTATAACCGTGAGCCTTACAGGGCCGGTTGGTTTCAGCCTGGAAATTATTTCTTTCAGCCTAAAGATAAATCTCTCGGCAATAGCCGGACTTCTCGCAGGAGTCGTGTTATTCCGCAAGATTTAGGCCGCGCCTGCGGCTATCAATTACGCCGGTTTGTCCGGCGCGTACCATAAACCGGTCTGGGCCGGTTGCCTTCTTCACAAAAAGGGGCAAAAATCCTTGATACAACGCGCGGCGCGCGAAGCAGGTCCGCCCTTGGCGGAACATCATAAGGAGGTTATACTATTGACAGTAGTATCAATGAAAGCATTATTAGAATCTGGCGTTCATTTTGGACATCAGACCCGCAGGTGGAATCCAAGAATGTCACAGTACATTTTCGGAGCCAGAAACGGCATCCACATCATCGATCTTCAAAAAACCATTCAGCGCGTTAAAGTAGCGCATGATGCAATGAAAAATGTCGCGGCTAACGGCGGCAAGGTTCTCTTTGTGGGAACAAAGAAACAGGCTCAGCAGGCAATTATCGAGTACGCCGAAAAGTGCGGAATGTTCTATGTTGCCGAAAGGTGGCTCGGCGGGCTTTTGACTAATTTTAAAACAGCCAGCAAATCCATTGAAAGGCTCAAAGAACTTGAGCACATGAGAGATACCGATCTGTGGGAAGCCGAGACCAAAAAAGAACGCCTTGAATTGGCCAGAGAACTTGAAAAGAAAAACAAGATTCTGTCGGGAATCAAAAATATGAAAAAACTTCCCGACGCCATGTTTATCATCGACCCCAAGCGCGAGGCAATCGCCGTAAGCGAGGCGAGGTCTCTTGATATTCCAATATTCGCGGTTGTGGACACAAACTGCAATCCGGATGAGATTGATTATCCCATTCCGGGAAACGACGACGCAATAAGAGCGATCGCTCTTTTTATTGAAGTTATGGCCAACGCGATAACCGAAGGGCAGTCCGGCGGGCAGAGCGAACTGCAGACCGAGGAAGATGTGCCCGCGGAAATTGTATACGAAGCGGAAGGAAATATCAAAGACCATATTAAGGACGAGGAAGAAGACGAACCAAGCGCGGAAGCGGATGAGACTAATTCATGGTAAAACCGTGCAAACTGAATATTTTTATAGGAGCATATTGTGGCAGATATAACCAATGAAATGATCAAGGCGCTGAGAGAAACAACTCAGGCAGGAATGGTGGATTGCAAAAGGGCCCTTCAGGAAACCGATGGCGATATGCAGAAGGCCATAGAGTTTTTGAGAAAAAAAGGCCTTGCTTCCGCCGACAAGAAAATGGGGCGTGAGGTAACCGAAGGCATTGTCGCGTCTTATATTCACAGCAACAATAAGGTTGGTGTTCTCATTGAACTGAAAACGGTTACGGATTTTGTAGCCCGGAATCCAGACTTCCATGAGCTCGCAAAGGAACTCTGCATGCAGATAGCGGCAGCCAACCCGTTGTACATAAAAATGGAGGATGTTCCATTTGAGGTCGTTGAAAAAGAAAAAGAGATCTACCTTGAGCAAATGAAGGATTCGGGCAAGCCCGACAATGTTATTGAAAAAATAGTTGATGGCAAGCTGAGCAAATTCTATTCCGATGTTTGTCTGCTTGAACAGGAATACATAAAAGAAAATAAGATTATAGTCAAGAATCTTATAAAAGAAAAGATCGCGGCCTTTGGTGAAAACATTGAGGTTTCGCGTTTCAGCCGTTTTCAAATAGGCGGCTGATAAGGCTATGAGTTTGCCGCGCTATAAACGCGTTCTCATTAAAATAAGCGGGGAAGCCCTTGCCGGGGACGGCAAAACCGGCATAGACCCGGCGGTGCTTTCCAACTTGGCCGCCGAAATACAGGAGCTTGCCGGTATGGGCGTGTCGGTTGCGCTTGTTATAGGCGCGGGCAACTTTTTCCGGGGCGCCATGGGCGAAGAGCTTGGAATAGAGCGCTATGTGGGCGATTACATGGGGATGCTCGCCACCGTCATGAACTCGCTTGCGATGAAGAATGCCCTTGACAAGCGCTCTGTCGCGTCGCGCGTGATGAGTCCCATTGCGATGAACGAGATTGCGGAGCACTATACAATCCGCTCCGCGCTTTCCCTTCTTGAGCAGGGGACGGTTGTCATTGCCGCGGGAGGCACGGGGCACCCGTACTTTACAACCGATACGGCATCGGCCCTGAGGGCTATTGAGCTTAAGTGCGATGTTATGCTGAAGGCCACAAGGGTGGATGGAGTTTATACCGATGATCCGGAAAAGAATCCGGCCGCGGAAAAAATAAATTCTATCCCCTATCTTGATGTCATAAAAAATCAGCTCAGAGTCCTTGACCTCACCTCTGTTTCTTTGTGTATGGATAATAATCTGCCAATAATTGTTTTCGACCTGTTTCAAAAGGATGCACTGAAAAAAATTGTGGCAGGCGAAAATATCGGAACAGTCATATCATAAAAAAGGAGACTTCCTATGATAAATGATATTCTTCAAGATGTTGAAAGCCGCATGAAGAAGAGCCTTTTGGCTCTTCAAAAGGATTTTGCGGCCATCCGCACCGGCCGCGCGAACTTGGCCATGTTTGACGGAATTTCTGTATCGGTTTACGGCTCGCAGATGCCGCTCAATCAACTTGCCACAATATCTATTCCCGAACCAAGGCTTGTGGTGATACAGGCATGGGATCCAAAAAATCTTGGCGAAATAGAGAAGGCCATCCTTAAATCGGACCTCTCTCTTAATCCGTCCAATGACGGAACCCTTATACGATTGCAGATTCCTTCTCTTACAGAAGAGCGCAGAAAAGAGTACGTGAAACAGGCAAAGCATAAGGCCGAGGAATGCAGGGTTGCCGTACGCAATGTAAGAAGAGACGGCAACGATATGGTGAAGGAGCTTGAAAAAGACAAATCGGTATCGGAGGACGAAGGAAAGAGCGCCCAGACCAGCATACAAAAGATTACCGATAAATACATAGAAGAGATTCAAAAGATTACCGATAACAAAGAAAAGGAAATCAGCGTCATCTGAAGCCGTGAGATGAAAGATTACAAAAAGGAATTGGACGCCTCCAGGATTCCAGGCCACATTGGGATAATAATGGATGGAAACGGCCGCTGGGCGGAAACCCGTTCCAAATCAAGGGGAGACGGGCATAAACACGGCTCGGAAATAATTGAACCTGTTATGGATGCGTGCATTGAACTTGGAGTCAAGGCGGTCTCTCTCTATGCATTTTCTATGGAAAACTGGTCGCGGCCGAAGGCCGAGATTTCCGGCTTGTGGAATCTCTTTGAGTATTTCTTTAACACAAAGTTAGACATTCTTGTAGGCAAGGGAATAAGGGTTGTTCATTCCGGCTCGCTCAAAAGGCTTCCGCCGAAAATCAAAAGGCTATTGGCCGATGTTGTTAAAAAGACAGCCGGAAACAAAAAAATATTTCTTAACCTGTGCATAAATTACGGCGGCAGACAGGAAATCGTTGACGGCGTGAATAACTGGCTGGAGCGGAGAAAAGACGGAGAGATGTTCACCATGAAAAAAATGGAAAAGCATCTTTATACGGCAGGCCTTCCGGAAACAGACTTGATCATACGTACAAGCGGAGAGTACCGCATAAGCAATTTTATGCTATGGCAGCTTGCCTATGCCGAGCTTGTGTTTACCGATATATTGTGGCCCGACTTCGCCGCGCGCGACCTCTATAAGGCAATATATGACTACCAGCAACGAGAAAGGAGATTCGGAAATATATGAATAAACGTTTGAAGGAAACCTTAATCCGCATCGCAAGCGCGCTTGTGGCTTTGCCTATTTATTTTTTCGCCATTGCTACAGATGTTTTGTACTCTCTTCCCGTTCTCTTGATTACGCTTCTTATTACGCTTTTCTGCCTGTACGAATTTTACCTTATTTCGGAGCATGCCGGCACGAAACCATTTAAGGCCGCCGGCATAACAGCGGCTGTTTTTATAAATATTATTATGTATCTTTACAGCTACGGCAAGGTTTTGGGTTTCAGCAGGTTTTGGAATGTAGACGCCCGTTTTATAATGTTTATTATTATTGCGCTTGCCGCGGTCATAAGCGTGCTGCAGCTTTTTAAACGCCCGATTCAGGGCGGCATATTTTCAATGGGAGCTACAATCCTTGGGCTTGTGCTCATAGTTATTCCATTTTCGCATATTATTCTTATGAAGTCGTTGAAGGACGGCCTGTTCTATATCTTGCTGCTCAACGTTACCGTTATGCTTAATGATGTGGCCGCCTATTTCGGCGGAGTTCTGTTCGGCAAACATAAGATAAACTTTCCGGTTTCTCCAAACAAGTCGTGGGAGGGTTACTGTTTTGCGATGCTGTTTAGCGTGCTTTCCATGATTTTGTTCAGCCAATTCTTTCTTTTATTTTACAGCAGAGACCTGCTTTCGGTATTCGAAGCGGCAATGGCCGGAGTCCTCATAAGCCTTGGGGCCGGAATAGGCGACCTGATTGAATCATCGGTAAAAAGAGACGGAGGCATAAAGGATTCCGGTTCCATTGTTCCCGGACACGGCGGAATGTGGGATGTTTTTGACGCGATGATTTTCACAACGCCGCTTTTTTATTACTACCTTATTTGTAAAGGTGTCTGATGAAGCCGAACTGCCTATTTTTCGTCAAGGACTTCCCAATGCCCGTTTTTGTTTGAGCCTGCGCGTATAATCCTTTGCTGTTCTTTCAACTGCTGAATAATCCGCAATACGGTTGAGCGTGACTTGCCTGTCTGGCTCGCCAATTCGTCATAGGTGATTTGCGGATAACGTTTCATCAGCGTCAGAATCAGCTTTATAGGTTCATTTATAGGTTCATTTATAGGTTCATTCGCTCCGGCGTCATCGTCAGCATAGACCGTCTCTGTTGCGACATCAATGTACTTGTACATTGAATTTTCAATCATATCAAGCATACAGTCAATAAACGGCCGGCAGTCAAC
>JAITPE010000122.1 GCA_031289575.1 Spirochaetia bacterium
GCAATTATAAAAACAAGCGGCGGATTATGATATTGTGACAATATAAACGCGGTGAGCTGGGCGTAAAGCAGCGCCGGAAATACGACTGTCCATTTGAAATTCCTGAACTCTCCGGCGCATAGAAGAGAAAGACCTGGCAGGACAAATATTCCGGCGCATGATATAAGCGCGGCGAAAATAACAGCCTGCGCGAGGTACGCCAAAACTTCGGCCGCGCGGCGGCTGAAGCCCGAACCGGCAAATAGTTTTTTCCCCTGCGGCAAAAGCATTAATTCGGGCTTTACAAGAGAAAAGAGCGGAATGAGCAGCGCGGCCAATGCGTACAAAGGCAGCGCCGCCGGTATATGCTGCCCCCGATTCGTAAAACCGCTCAGGATGCTTGAAAGCCGAACGCTGTCTTCGGACCAAAAGAAAAGAAAAAGCATAAGCATGATTGCGTTAAAAACAACGCTGAACAAAAAACGGGATGGTGATTTCCCCGGCAGTATCGCGTCAATGAGAGCGTTAAAGAACATATTGGAGCAGATGAGACACATAAACAAAAGGAACATTGATCCTTCCGCTCCCGCTGGAAAAAACGCGAGCGCTATCAGGATTCCCAGAGCGAGTTCTCCTGATGTTGTATAATCGGTATTTTTTGCGGCGCGATTCCTGATGTTTACAAGAAGGCTGTAATAAATTGCGCCGGCCGCGCATATAAGAATAACAGGCAGGGGCAGTCCCAAGGCAATATTAAAAACAACAGATAGAACAGAGAGCCCTGCCAATACCGGAATCGATAAGGGAATCAGCTTCTCAGTCAAGGTCCTTTTCATCCTCTGTTTTTGTGCCGGTTTCGTTCTCTATCTTATCTTCTGTCTTATTCTCTATCTTATCTTCTATCTTATTGTCTATCTTATTTTCTGTTTTATTTGCCGTGTCGGTTTCTATTTGCCTTTTTTGTTCTATCTCTCTTTCTATCTCTTTCACAAGCGGACTCAGAAAGCTGTCCTTTAAGGCCTTCTCCCTGTATTCGGTGTTGCCGAAGAGCGGCTGAATTATGGCCTTTGCCTGGTCATTGCGGCGCTCGCGGGCATAAGCCGAGGCGAGAAGAAGATTATCATCATTATTGAGAGATATTGTGCGGAATATTATGATCGCCTTGTCGTATTGGCCGCTGTGGTAAAGTGACTTGGCTTTTATGAGTGTCATCCCGCTGTTCTGGGCATTCGGCAGAAGAGAAAAAATTTCGTTAACCCTTGCGTAGCCCTTCTTCTCGAAATGCCCATTGATGATAATCGGTATAATGAGCGGATATGGCGGTTTCTCCCTGTCTTTGGTGAGGTTAAAAAGTTTGTCAAAATTATCCAGATAGCGTTCATCCTTTTTGCTGTAGTATATGCTCCCCAACTGGTACAGGGCGTCGGTGTTATCGGGCTGAAGTTCGCACGCCTTTTGCAAAACGGCGAGCGCCTTGTCAAAATTTTTCTGTTTTATATATGCGGCGGAGAGAAGGGTGAGGGGCTCGGTTTTTGCGGGCGCGAGCTCCGCGGCCATAGATGCGGAATCTTCGGCCTGCTCAAAGTCTCCCGCGTTGTAATAACATTGCGCTTTCTTAAAATTTATATGGTACAGTATGCTTGAATTAAGGAATCCGAATTTAACCGACTTGTTATAACAGTCTATGGCCGGTGAGAATCTTTTTTTGCTGAAATAAACATCCCCCAGCGCAAGGTTGGCCTCGGCGTAGTAGGGCATCTTTGCGGTCACCGCGCTGAGGTAAGATTCGGCCGTGTTCGTGTCGTTATCGTGAAGGGCCATAATGCCCAGTTCAAATCTGGGGGCAAGAAAGGAATCATCAGTCTTTACAGCCTCTTTGAAATGAGCAATGGCTTCATTTGGCTGGGAAAGTTTTTTCTCCATGCCCTTATTGTATTCGGCAACAGCATTGCTGTTGTTTGACCATTGCATTTTATTGATCAGAGCGTCTATTTTTTGGCGCGCGGCCTCATCATGCATTTTGTACCAAATTTCATGACATGTGAGCACAAAATTTTCGTACTCGCCCCATTTTTCCTCTACGCCGGCTATATTCCAGTACGCGTTTTTAAGATTGCTGTGATTGATTGATTTTGTCTTTACGGCCTTTTGGAAATATTCCTTGGCTTCTTTATACCTGCCGAATGTGTTTTCGATTTCGCCGAGGTAATACAACGCGTTGCCGTTTTCGGCAATCTTAAGAAACATCTCTTTTGCCTTGTCGTATCTTTTAGACTTATAATAAGCCATGCCCTTTTCGTACTCGCCGGCAGCGAAGGCTGTTTGAATAAATGAAAGGATAAGAAGAGCGGAAAGAAGCGGCTTGATTTTATTCTTTGTTTCCATTTTTAGCATGGCTCCGGAAGTTTATTTCTTGATTTATTCAAAAGGTCGGGCAATTTGTCAAGATATTTTGTTTTTGGATGGATTATGAGTTCGATTTTACGATCAACCGGTATTGTGGCCCTTTCAACGCTTGCCAGCCGAATCCTGGGCTTTATAAGAGACATGCTGCTGGCCGCTTATTTCGGCGCGAGCGGCCATACCGATGCCTTTTTTGTAGCTTTTAAAATTCCCAACCTGTTCCGCCGCTTTGTCGCGGAAGGCGCGCTGACTATTTCTTTTATTCCGGTGTACACCGAATATCTTGTTAATCACAGCGGCGAGGAGGCGCTTGAGCTCGCGCAAAAGACCCTTTCAATACTGCTCCTGATACTTGTTGTTCTCGTTGCGGCAGGAGAATACTTCTCTCCGGAGATCGTGAATGTTTTCGCCATAGGTTTCACGAATGACGAAACAATAAGCCTCGCTGTTCTTCTTAACAGAATAATGTTTCCGTATCTTTTTTTTGTTTCACTCGTGGCTTTCGCAATGGGGGTTCTCAATTCCCACAAGCGGTTTTTCTCAAGCGCCTTCGCTCCGGTTTTTTTGAACCTCGGTATTATTTTCGGAGTACTCGTTCTTTCGGATTTCTTTGCCTCTCCGCTTGTGGGCGTGTCAATAGGCGTGCTCATAGGCGGACTTTTGCAGTTTCTTCTCCAGATCCCATATATGGTAAAGACCGGTTTTAAAATGCGCATCTCGGTTGATTTTAAACACCGCGGAATCAGAAAAATTTTTACAATGCTTGCCCCGGCGCTTTTCGGCATGGCTGTTTATCAGATAAACAGCCTTATTATAACGGTCATGGCCTCTTACCTCGCGCCGGGGAGTATATCGTACATATACTATTCGGACAGGCTCACGGAGCTTGTTCTTGGAGTCTTTATCGTTTCAATCGGCAATGTTATTTTGCCCGAAATGTCGCGCATGACTGCCGGCGCAAATTATGACGAGCTGAAGGTCATATACATCAAGTCTATCCGCGGCGCGCTGTTCATGGCCATACCTGCCTGCGCCGCCCTCATGGGTATAGGATGGCCGATCATATCGACCATTTTTATGCATAACAATTTTTCACTACAGGACGCTTCGCTTACATACAGAGCGCTTTTTTGCGCCAGTATAGGCATAACGTTTCTCGCTGTCCTAAGGCTTACTACGCCGACATTTTACGCGCTCAAGGATACGAAGACACCGGTTTTGGGGGCGGCGCTTGCGCTTGTGTTTAATATTGCGGCGGGCTATATTCTTATGGGTACAAGCCTTCGGCATGCCGGGCTTACGCTTGCGCTTTCCCTGTCAAGCGCGGTGCAGGTCGTTTTGCTGGTTTTTTTGCTTCGCAAAAAAATAGGCAAAATAGGGCTGCGCCCGCTCTGCCTTTCCGTAGTGAAATTTATTTCGGCGTCTCTGTTAATGCTCGCTGTTTGTCTTGCCATAGCGGGCCGCATTGATTGGGCGCTTGCTTCTTCTGCGAAACGCTGCGTTGTTCTCTCCATCGTTATTATTTCGGGCATGTTTGTTTATGCCGCGGCCTGCTATTTCATGAGAGTTGATGAGGTGCGTTACATCACAAAACGACTGTTCAAAAAAAAACTCTCTTAGATTGATTAGATTGATGTGATGAGTTCAAGAACTCTTTGCGTATCGGCTAAATTATCCAAGCAGTAATCTGGATTTTTTTCCAGCAATTTTTCTTTATGAGTCCAGCCCGTACCGACCGATATTGAAACCGCTCCGGATTTCCTCGCGCATTCAATATCGTGCACGGTGTCTCCTATGATGATTATTCTGCTGAAATCAAGTTCAATGCCTTTGTGCTCCGCAATGCGTTTTTTCGCGATTGGAGGCAGCTCGCTGCGGTCAATCGCATCCTCTCCGTACGCTCCTACATGAAAAAAAATTTCTAATCCGAACCTTGCGAGTTTTATAAAGGCGCTTTCCATGAAGTTGCCCGTCAAAAGGCCGAGTATGATTTTTTCGTCGGCATACAGTTCCTGAATGAGTTCCCTTACTCCGGGCAAGAGTACCGATTCGTGCTCATGAATGGTTTTCCGCAGGCTCTCAATATAGGAGCGCTTCATGAGTTCGGTTTTCGCTTTTAATTCTTCCGCGGTTACGCTTGAGTGTTTGAAGGATTCCTCAATGATATAGCGGTCGGTACGTCCCTGGAAATCGACATTTTGCATAGCGCCCGCTGTTCCGAAAACCAGCATGGCCGCTTCCATGAAGGCGTCTTTGCCGGCAGCGCCCGCGTTCAGGATGGTTCCGTCAATATCAAAGAGA
>JAITPE010000237.1 GCA_031289575.1 Spirochaetia bacterium
GATCTGCTTGTCAAGGGACTCGGAGACGCCGGCTACGATTTTCTTGTTCCGGAAGGAGCGTTTTACTTCTTCTGCAAGGCGCCCGGCGGCAATGATATTGCTTATGTCGATCACTTGAAGAAGTACAATGTGCTTGCGGTTCCGGGAACTGGTGTCGGCGGCCCGGGCTATTTCCGCTTGGCATTTTGTGTACCGGAAAAGACAATCGTTGACGCACTGCCGAAGTTCAAGCAGGCAATCGGAGAATTTAAGTAAAAGTTTTCGCAGGGGCGGCCGCAAGGGCCCCTGCCCCCTTTTTTCCTCATGCCCATACCCCGGAAAAATTTGCTGCCATACGGCCATTGTGCCGATAATATCAACAGATACTTATACTATTGGGTTACTCCATGAATACACCTCCTTTCAAGCTCATTGTTTGCATGCTGACCGCCCTTCTTCTCTCCGGTTCCGGATCGGCCGGAGTTGAAGAATCGCGGGCAGACTGGAACAAAAACATCATAACCGCGTTCGGCGTCTCATCCATCCGGATTGATTACAGCGGAACTCCGGTCAGCATACACGGCAATGACAGCATATCCATAACCGAGGCAAGGCGCGGCGCCTATGAAACCGCAAAGGAAATAGCGATGGAAAAAATGATATCCATCCTTAAAAATATACGCGTAGATCAGGATAATACAATCGGAAGCATGCTTGAACATGATTCATTCACCCGCAGAAGGCTTTACGCCGCGCTGGAAAGAATACAGTTCGAGGAACTACCCGCTGGTTTTGTTTCATCGGCGTGCAGGGCCAAGCTTTCGATGGGCGATATTACGGCATCGCTGCCGTTTGTCTTTCCGGCGGACGACTTCCCGGAGAGGATTGATGTCCCGATTGAAACGGCATACAGCGGGCTCATCATAGACCTCCGCGGACTTGAAACAAAACCAATGCTTTTTCCGGTAGTATATAACCGTAATGGACTTGAAATAATCAGCCGAAACAATATAAATGGCGCCGAGACCGTGAAATACGGCATGGTGACATACGCCATAGATGAAAAAGACGCCAAGCTTAACAAGCGCGTAGGCGCTCATCCGCTGTATGTTACAGCTATTGATGAAAACAGAGGATGCCCGGTTCTTTCCGAAAAGGATGTCCGTCGCATTTTTAGCAGCCGCAAAACCATGAAGGCGCTGAAAGAATGCAGAATCGTTTTCATTATAGACAAGGAATAAAGGATGAACCCACTTGCTATTATAGAAAAACTCACCGGCTCTTTAGGCGGCACAGTAAATAATATTATAGATAAAATGCCCCCAAAGCGGGTAAAATCAATAAAGCAGGGTTTCTTATTTTTTGTAGTCGTCTGTGCGGCGGTCGGGGCGTTTTTGGGACATATGATGGGCAAAGACGCCGCCGGAATACAAATACCTCCTCTCGCTGAGAGCATAAGAGATGTATTTGAGTACGACATCAACAAAGAAAGAAGAGGCCGGTTTGATTCGCTGATAGACTCGGAGATGCTGACCGGACAACAGAGCGCTGAGGCCCAGAAGATTCCCTTCCAGGCAAAGGATCCGTTTGAGATGGAATACGACGGCGGCATAGTTGACTACAAGAGAGACAAACCCGTAGCTCCCGATATGGAGATGAACAACACGCCTATGGACGGCGGATACGCCTCGCCCATGGGAAGGCCGGAGGGACAGGTCAAGCCGCTCAACAAGACTCTTGATCCGGAAAACAGCGCCGCCTCACCCGGCCCTGCTATTCCGGACAGCAGAGTAAAAAGCGCTGATGTTCCGGCGGCGGAAAAAATCACACCCGGAAAAGAGACAAAGCAGGGAAAAACGGATATTGAACCGCTGAAAGACAATACGGGCATAATGGAAAGATGAAAAATCAACTTGTAACAGCGTGCGCATTAATGATTGCGGTATCGGCCGCCTCTGCCCAAACGCGTGATTATAAAGAAAATGAGGATATACTAAAACAAATCCAGGAGTACAATAACACGAAAAAACCGTCTTCACCGCCCTCCGCGGAGGCCGATGAAGACAAGGCCAAGAAGAAAAAGACCGAAGTGCCGGCAAATGACTCGGTGCTCCTCAAGACGGGCATAAACATGTTCAACAGCGGGAACTATGAGAACGCGGCCAAGAACTTCAGACAAATCATAGACGATTATCCGCAAAGCCCCTATGCCGATACCGCAAGAATATGGATAGGACGAATCCACATCAAAAAATACGAATACGCCAAGGCAATCGAGGAACTCGCGTCGGTAGCCGAAACATCCGGAGAATACCCGGCAGCCAGATACGATACAGGATTTTGCCTTAACGCGCAGGGCGACAGCGCTGCCGCAATAAGCTGCTACCAAACCGTTGCCTACAGTTTTCCCGAGCATGAACTCGCCGATGACGCTCTCTTGCAGTCCGGAATCCTCTTTGCCAAAACAGGCAAGGGCGACGAGGCTATAGCCGCCTTTCTTCTCTTGAGCAGCCGCTACAAAGACAGGGAAACGGTTGACGATGCCCTCTTTTGCATGGGCAAGGTCTTTGAAAGCGACCCGGAACTCCGTGATATTGAACGGGCAAGGGAGATATACAGGCTGTTTCTCAAGAAAAGCGAAGAAGGACTGCCCCATTTCAAGGATTCACCGCTAAAAAACAAGGCCGCCAGAGAACTCAAGCGCATAGAAGAGAATCATTTCAGAATAAAGCAATAAAAAAACCGTATTAAATAAAACATTTCCCCTCTTGATTTGTCTTATAATATAGGCTGCGGTGCGGAGTGCGCAGGCCGCCTTGTTTAAAACATCTTAAAAAATTAGACATCTCTAAAATACTTATTGACAGTTGTCTGCTTGACTGGTAGAAATTGGCAGAATTAACAGGAGGCAGCATGGATTCGGAACTTCATCAGCTATATGATTTAACAGGTCTTTCTTCAAACATGGAAGATTACATGGAAGTTATCTCTCTGCTCTCTGTTGAAAACAGGGTTGTCAGAGTCAAGGACATAGCTAAAAAACTCAATATAAAAATGCCGAGTGTTACATCGGCTCTCAACAGGCTCAGAGACTTGGAACTGATCGAGTACGAAAAATACGTATTTGTTGAGCTCACCGAAGAGGGTAAAAAAATATCCGGCCAGGTATACAATAAACACAAGCAGTTGTCACATTTTTTCCACGATGTGCTCCAGCTTAATCCGGTTACGGCCGATCAAGAGGCATGCAAGGTTGAGCACACGCTCACTCCCGAAGCATGCATTCAGCTTCATAAATTTATGCAGTTTATGAAGAAAGCGGACGACGACAAGGAACCATGGTACGCGGAACTCCGCGCAGTTTTGGTACAGAAATAAGGAGAATTGCAATCGGGTACATTCAAAAATAACGCTTGATTGCCAAATGAATATCGTAAAACAAAAAAACCGAAGCTGAAACAGGTGTTTACGAAATGCATAATAGAAACATAGAGGTTTAATAGTGTCCGTGGCATGGCTTTAATCCAATCTTTATGGAGGCATAAAAATGGGGATTTTTCTTGCGGAAATAAGAATACGGAATTATAGATCGCTGGAATATGTCGAGGTTGAACTCGGCATGACTAATATACTGATCGGTCAAAATAATAGCGGTAAATCCAATTTCCTCAGAGCCATAAATATCGCCCTTGGCGGTAGCCGTGA
>JAITPE010000018.1 GCA_031289575.1 Spirochaetia bacterium
AAAACCGGAATGCGCGAATAATGCGTTGATTCAATAAGACCCACGAGCTCCTTCACGCTGCTTTTTAATTCAACCGATGCTATGTCTATTGTGGGCGTCATAACCTCATGCGCGGTCAAATCCTTAAACGAAAGAATTCCCGAAACATACATGTGGTGCTCGCCCTCAATTATGCCGTCCTTCTCGCCTATTTGAAAAAGCAGGTCGAGCTCTTCGCGCGAGCTGAACATTCCGCTTCCGCCCTGTTCAATGCCGAACAACTTTTTTACAGCCGATGAAAATAAAAGGCACAGCCGGTTGAGCGGCCTAAAAACAACGATAATCGTTTTTATTGGCAGCGAGAAAAACATGAGGTATCTTTCGGCATTGGCTCTTGCGGCCACCTTTGGAAGCATTTCACAGAAGAGCAAAAAGACAAGCACCTGCCCCAGGGTCACGAAAAAAATACCGTTCTCATTGAGCATAAAAGCGTGAGACGCGATATAGGTGATAAAGGCGGTTGCCGTGATATTTACAATATTATTGCCTATCAGTACCGCGCTTATGGCGTCTTCAAGATTATTGAGCAGATATATGGCTCTTCGGCCCCTCGCGGTATTTTTTTTTGAAAGCGTTTCAATAGTAAACCTTCCGGAGGAAACAAGCATCGTCTCTGTTGCGGAAAAAAAACCGGAAAGCAGAATAAGACAGCCTATAATTATTTCATATATAATCAGCAGGTCATTCCGCATTTTTTATTACCTCAACTGAGACAACCCTGTTTTTTATAACGTTCCGCACTTTTAATTTATAGAATCCAGTATTTATTGATTCTCCCCGCTTAGGAATATGCCCCAGCTTTTCAATTATGTACCCGCCGATTGTGTCCGAATCATCGCTTTCTATTAAATCGCTGAACTCAAAATTGTAATCGGCGGTCTGCATATTCCCCGATATTTTTTTTACGTCGGTTCCTCCGTCTTTCCACTTTGAGAATCCCTTCCCCATGAGTTCTTTCAGTATGCGGTCTAAGGTAACTACTCCGTCAATTCCTCCGTATTCATCCACAAGAACGGCTATTTGGCTTCTGTTCGCGATAAGGTCATTTAAAAGCTCATGGAGCTCGCGCGTTGACGGGTAAAAATCTATCGGGTGAATAAATTTTTTAATCTTTTTTTCTTTCCGGTATCCAAGATACGACGATATTATATCCTTGGAATCAATGTAGCCCGTTATGTGATCGTAATCATTTTTAAAAACAGGAACCCGTACTAAATTGTACTTGAGAACTGTCTCTACCGCCTCTTTAACCGTGGCGTTTTCGGGCAGGAACACGGCCATGTTCCTTGGAAACATTACATTAGCCGCCTCTTTCTGAGAGAAAATCAAAACATTCTGTATAAAGACGCTTTCGTTTCTGTCGATTATTCCCTCGTTCTCGCCGGCTTGTACGGCGTGGCCGAGTTCGTCGCTTGTGAGCGAACTGGAGAAGAGCTTCATATTAAATATTTTTATTACCGAATTTGTCAGCAAAAGCAGAATATACCTTACAGGCAGAAAAAGCCAATGGAAAAAAGTGAGAATCTTATAAGTTTTTTTAGCGATGCTTTCAGACGCGTTAAACGCGATAATCTTGGGAGATATTTCACAAAATAGTATGATGGCCGATGTTACCGCTACGGTTGAAATTAAATGCCCGTATACCGGCCATTTCATCAGCAACAGTTGAGTCGATACGCTTGCAACAACCATGTTTACAAGCGTATTGCCTATGAGTATTGTGATGAGTATATTCTGAGGCTCCATCATGGTATTGTAGATGCGCCATTCTACGCTCTTTGCCGGCGACATGGAAAAACGGTGGAGATCAGACTTTTTTAGAGAAAAGAGCGCGGTTTCCGATGAGGAGAAAAAGAGAGACAAAAAAAGGCATATCGCGATTATGATCCAATATAAGTGGGTTATGTCCATTTACTGTTATTCCGCCTCATGAAAGAGTTCGTTCTCCTTGATCTTGAGAATCTTTGCGCACAGTTTCCTCACTTTATCATTAGGGCGCTGCAGGCCTTTTTCAACCTTAGACAAATACGATGGAGAACAGTGCAGCATTCTCGCAAGCTCATACTGCTTATACCCTTTAGCTATTCTCATCTCCCACAGCTTGTTTTTTAAATTTGAATTGAGCCCCGCTTTTTTGCCGCTCTCAAAAAGCTCCGCCTCGGGAACATCAAGGCACTCCGAGCAGGCTTTCATGAACTTCCCCGAAGGTTCCTGCACAAGCTTTTCAATCTTGCACAGGTACGACGGCGACACACCAAGCGCCAAAGCGAGATCTGTCTGCTTTATCTTTTTCTCGCGCCGTATAATTGATATTCTGTTTTCCCTAATTCGGTACGTTTTTCTTTTCATCAAAGAGTTTGTTCCATGTCAAGGTTTGCCGAATACCTAAAAGTCTTTTGGTTGGTGTTCCCATTAAAATCGGACGCCGTTATTTCAAGAATATTATCTCCCTGCCTGTGCTTTAAATTGTCAATCACATAATATCCCTTTTCGTCCATAACAGCGGGAAATAGTTTGCCGTCAACCGTAAGGCCGCGCTCCGAAAATCCTATAGTATCAAATTTAATATCAAGAACTTTTTTGCCGTTAAAAACAGCTTTAAGCGAGTGGATGCCCAATTTTTCGCTCCCCGTAACCGTATCCCTTATTTCAACAAGCAGCGGGTAATGCCGTGTCAGCCTGATGGACGCGTTCTCTCTTACATGCGTGTATTTGCCGCCGGCCTTGATATAGGCCGCGTCAATCGACGGAGGCACGGTGTCATTGTATTTTGGAAAAACAGAGAGCGGGTTTATTGATTCCCGCGATTGTGTTTTGAGGATTGATATATGCAGATGCTTCGCGAAGGAATGCCCCGAGTTTCCTATAACGGCGAGCTGTTTGCCCGAGGCCGATATTGTTCCAACCGCAATGTGCATGTACACCGAACACACATCACCCTCGTGCTGTATTATAGTAAAATTTCC
>JAITPE010000188.1 GCA_031289575.1 Spirochaetia bacterium
GGGCGGCATTAGGCCGGTTCCACAATGCGGGCGCAGGGCGCAGGAGTTCAAGGCATCGGGTTTCTCGAAGATTGTATGCAGCGAGGGGGACGTTCCGGACATCCGCTCATCCGGTTTCACAGGAGAAATAGCCGGGGTCGGCACAATCGCGCAGGCAATGGAGGCGGTTTTCGGCACATCCTGACAATATGGCAGCGGGGGCGGAGCCTTGCTGTTTTGAGGGCGATGTTTGAACCGCTTTACGCAGTTATTTTTTCCAGTTTCTTAATTTTTATTAAATCAAAAATCCAGAGTGGTTATGGAAAAGAAAAAGAACAGAAGAAAAGGTCCGGATAACGTTTCAAGATTCATCAGCCTTCTTGTATCAGCCTCGTGGGTGATGATTTTTGCCTTGTTTGTAATAATAGCGCTGGCAAAGCCGTCGACCAATATGTCGATCTTCACGATTATGTCGGAAAATACGCGCTCTTTCAGCGGGTGGAATATATCGCTGATCAGCCTTGTATTTCCGGTACTGCTGGTTCAATTAGGCCTCTGCCTGTTCGGGCTGATTTTGAGCTCAAGGCGAATGAAGAGAAGGCGCGACAAGTACAGCAAATCGCTTATATTTTTCACCATCGTCTCATTGGCCGGGCTGTTAGTTTACTTCATTTCATTCACTTGAGCCCAATCTGAAATATGCCATTGGGCGCACAATGAGCGCCCACTTTCTGTCTATATCCTGCTCAAGCTCTCCGCTGTATCCGCCGCTGAATATCTTGAGCGCGCCCACCCTGAAGGCAAGAGTTACCGCTCCGTCGCCTATGGGAAAATTTTTGCCCACAAGAAAAGAAAACGATGACGGTTTCCTTATATCAAAGCGCCTGAGAGCGAAGTCAATGCGGAGCTGCTGCTCTGTGTTTCTGACAAAAAATCCCAGCAGCGAATCAGCCCCAATGCCGGTATAATCAATGCGGTTTCTGTAGACCGAGATAAAAAACTGGTCGTTTATCTCTTCGTTTCCATGCAGTTTGATTCCCATTGAATAGCTCCATTCCATATTGTGTATTTCATGGTAATCGGTGCCTTTTATTTTAAGCTCGGTCTCGAACCATTTGTCGTGTACCATTATATTATCAACAATATGGCGGTCGCCGAAATTCAGGGCAAAGCCGCTGAAGCCGCGGCCTGTCACATCGCTGCCCGTTCCCTTTACAAAATTGGCGACATTTCCCAAAAACAGCGAAGCGGCATACGGTTCCTGAAACCCGTCCGTCACCGCTCTTACAATATTTATTCCGCGCGTAAGCTCCGCGTCCTGATAGAAATTGTGAGCTTCTTTTTTTATGTAAACGCCGGCTATTGGAAGCGGATAGATGCTCGCTTCAAAGAGGGCGTAGCGCGGAAAAATAAAATTCGTCAACATGTGCAGGTACAGCTCGCTCTCATTTTGTATATTCAGCTTTGGAATGGATTGCTCTGTAAGAGCAATTGTATAATTTATACAGCTGTAGTAATGATCAAGTTCTATGCCTATCTCCTGACTTTCGCCGGAACCAATTGGTATTGTCCATAGTTTAATATATGCGAAGAGCTCTCCGTTGAGGAGAAACAGGAATAGCGTAAAGGTAAAAAAACAGAGCCGCATGCTGTCAATGTGGCAAAGCAAAGACGGCCTGTCAATGGTATTACATTCTTATCATCAAAAGAAGATAGGCCGATGATAAATACATGACGCCGTTTTTTAAAAAAAACACAGCATTGCTATCCCCCGCGCTTTACAAGGCGGTAATTGAGGCTGATGATCCCTCAATAGAAACTGTAGAAAGCAAAAACGGGGAACGCGTTCCGTCCGTAACAAGAGGCGGGCGCAAAATCTTTGTGCACAGCCGTTTTGAACCGGCAACCGAGGCAAGGCGCTTCGTGGATGAGGCGGTCAAGGGCGAGCACAATCTCTATATCGTATTTGGTTTCGGTTTCGCTTATCATGTTCAGGCGCTTCTTGAAAAGATTCCTCATGATTCAACAGTACTTATCATAGAGAAAGAAGCGGCTATGCTCAGAGCCGCGCTTGAATGCAGGGATCTATCGGCGCTTCTCAAAGACGCAAGAGTAATTGTTCTGCTCGCTCCATCCGAGGAAAAAATTTCGGACGCGCTCAAGGGAAAGTCCTCATTAAAAATCAGTTTCATTACACACAGGGGTTCCCATCAGATAAACGCCGCTTACTACGAGTCGACGCTCGAACTCTGCCGCTCCTTTCTTTCCACAAAAGATGTGAACATAGCGACACTCGCCAAATTTGAAAAAATATGGAGCGCCAATATAGCAAGAAACATTCTGCCGTTCATGAGCGCCATTCCGGTAAAGAATTTTTACGGAAAATTTGACGGCATTCCGGCAATTGTAGCCGCGGCGGGCCCGTCGCTCACGCAAAGCCTTGACTTCATAAGGGCAAACACAGGCAAGGCCGTAGTAATAGCGGTTGATACGGCCATGAGAATTCTTTTTAAGGCCGGCATAAGGCCTCACTTTTGCGTTGCCGTTGACCCTCAGTTGGTCAACGCCCGTTACTTTGAGGGACTGCCTCGCTCAAATACTGTGCTCATCGCCGACCCGACAGTGCACCCGTCGGTTTTTCACATGCACAGGGGGCCGGCCGCCGTTACCGGAATCGCGTTTGATATGATGAAGTGGATCGAGAAAATATGCGGCGAGAAGGGCGAGGTCACACACGGCGGGTCTGTTTCCACAAACGCGTTTGATCTTGCTGTGCGGCTCGGCTGCTCAAGCGTCATCCTCACCGGGCAGGACCTCTCGTTCACCCAGGGCCGCGCCCATGCCGGCGGCTCGTACATGGAGGAACAGGTTTTCCTAAAAGTAAACCGGTTGGAAAACGCCGAGATGCACAACCGCAGACAAATCACATCCATGCCGCGCATAAAGATGAAAGGCATACGCTCGGCCGAGGTCGTGACAAACCAAAAGATGATGATTTTCATGTCGTGGTTTCAAAAACAAAAAAGCGGGCGCCTCATAAACGCGACCTTTGACGGGATGATTATTCCCGGCGTAAAACACGCGGATGCC
>JAITPE010000216.1 GCA_031289575.1 Spirochaetia bacterium
GTTTATTATCTTAAGCCTGTCTTCACAGAATAGTTTTATGCTTTCGGAAAGAATTTTGTGTTCCTCCGCGCGGATTTTTTTTGATATGCTTGCTATGTTGTCGCTCTGAAGCAGAGGAATCGCGGACTGCATTATTATTGGGCCGGTATCGGTTCCTTCATCTATAAAGTGAGTGGTGCATCCGGTTACTTTTACTCCGTAGTCCAATGCCTGCCTTTGGGCCTCGCGGCCGGGAAAAGCGGGCAGCAGGGATGGATGCACATTTATGATCCTGTTTTGGAATGCCCGCACGAAGCGCGGTGAGAGGATTCTCATGTAGCCGGCCGCCACAATCAGGCTGCTTTTATGCTCCCGGAAAAGGCGTATCATTTCATCTTCATAATCTTGTTTTGATGAGTAGTCTTTGGGGTTGACCAAGAACGATTTCATGCCGAAACTCTCGGCCTTGCGCAGAGCAGGGGCGTCGTTATCAGACACGAGAATGCCCAGCCTTGCCTTTATGTACCCGGACTTGATTTTTTCGGCTGCCGCCGAAAAATTGGTTCCCTGTCCGGACGCGAGAAATGAAACAACCTTGGGTGTCATGACTTCGCGCCGTACTGTTCCATGTATTCATCAATGCGTTTTTTGATGCCGTCATCGAGCACGGTTTTGCCGTTTATTTTTTTGCCGTGCAGGTGCGCGGTTATGTCTTTTATTGTGGCTATTGACATTGTTTTTATTCCAAATTCTTCTTCGGCCTCTGTGAGGGCTGTTTTTTCTCCCTGTCCCCTTTCCATTCTGTTTACCGAAACAATCAGTCCGGCGATTTTTACACCGGCCTGCGCCTTTAAAAGCGGGATGCTCTCCCGAAGCGATGTTCCGGCTGTGATAACATCCTCAACTATGAGAATCCTGTCGCCGTCTTTGAGCTTATAGCCTATGAGAGAACCGCCCTCGCCGTGGTCTTTCTCCTCTTTTCTGTTAAAGCAGTAGGGGATGTTTATGCCGTGATTTTTAAAAAGCGCTATTCCGGCGCTCACGGCGAGCGGTATTCCTTTATAGGCCGGGCCGTATAGGACATCGAACCCGTCCCTTATGTTTTCAATTATACAGTCGGCGTAAAAGCCGCCCAGCAGGGAAATCTGTTCGCCGGTTTTGTAACTGCCGGTGTTTATGAAGAAGGGCGTTTTTCTGCCGCTCTTTGTTACGAAGTCTCCGAAAGCGAGCGCTTCCGAGGCAATCATGAATTCAATAAATTTTTCTTTGTATCCCATTTTGTTTCCCTGTTATTTTTGCCGCTTTCCTTTATTCAAAATGCTGCCTTAAAAGCCGCTAAATGCTACACTGTGAGCAGAGCGGAAGAAAGTCAATTAAAGTCAATTAAAGTCAAAAATATTCTGTGTGACCATGTAAAAATTAAAAATATATTTGCAACTGAATTATTTTATTGCCGCAATGGCAGAAAATACCACCAAGGATCATCTATTATGGATTTCAACGAGATTGTTTTTTTATCCGGTTTTGTTTTGCTTATAGGCGTTATGCTGCTTATAGATATAGGGCTGTTTCATAAAAAAGATCATGTAATATCTTTCAAAGAGGCGGCGGCATGGACAGCGGTCTGGATCGGCGTTGCCCTGTGCTTCTATTTGTTCATATACTTTTTTGCCGGTTTAATACACGGCGTCGAAAATATTGATGATTTAATAAGCCTCAACGCGCGCTTTCAGCACAGGCTTCGTTTACAGGGACTTTCTTTTGAAGACGGATTGGTTTTATACAGACACGCGCTCTCCCTTGAATACCTCACCGGTTATCTCATAGAAAAATCGCTTTCGGTTGACAATATTTTTGTTATGATTATGATTTTCATGGCCTTTAATGTTGAAAAGAAGTACTACCACAGGGTTCTGTTTTACGGAATTCTGGGCGCGATTGTTTTCCGTTTTATTTTTATATTTACGGCCTCGGCCCTGATACAGCGCTTTCATTGGGTGCTGCTTGTTTTCGGCGCTGTACTGATCTTCACAGGAATAAAGATGTTTGTGCAAAGAAATAAAGAAGAAAAAATTGACGCCGAAAACCACCCGGCCGTGAGGTTTTTGTCAAAGCACAATCTCACTACGCCCGATTTTTACGGCCACAATTTTTTTGTAAAAACAGCGCGGGGCTTTTTGTGTACGCCTTTATTTGTGGTGCTGCTTGTTGTGGAATTTTCGGATATAATTTTTGCCTTTGATTCCATACCCGCGATATTCGCTGTAAGCAAAGATCCGTTTATTGTTTTTTTCTCAAATATTTTTGCCATACTTGGGCTGCGCTCCCTCTTTTTTATGCTGGAGAGGGTGATGGACAAGTTCCGTTTTCTCAAAACGGGCCTTGCCGTGCTTTTGGTATTCATAGGCGTGAAGATGTTTTTGCCCGAGCTTTTTGGCATTGAAATAGGCATAGGGGCTTCCCTTTTGGTAATTGTCGGAATACTTACCGTAAGTATTCTGCTGTCAATTTTGTTTCCAAAGGATGAAAAAAAATGAATATAGCAGGGCGGAAGGGTCTATAATAAAACTGACCGGGGGCACGTTACGAAAATCGGAAAAGAAAGCGAAAAATTAGAGTTCAAGCGTTCCACCGCCGAACTCAAAGAGGGCATTATCTCAATGGTTGCCATGCTGAACAAGCACGGCGGCGGCGAGTTGTATTTCGGCGTCCGAAACGACGGCGCTCCCATTGGCATGGATATTTCGGACAAGACCCTCCGTGACGTCAGCCAAGCAGTCAGCAACCATTTGGAGCCGAAAATATATCCCAAAATCAATGAAGTTTTCATTGATGAAAAGGCTTGTGTCCATGTTGAGTTCACAGGCGAGGAATCGCCGTACTATGCCTATGGACGGGCATATATCCGTGTAGCGGACGAGGACAGGGTGCTGTCCCCTGCCGAGCTTGAGAGCTATATTCTCAAAAAAAACGCGGGTCGCGACTACTGGGACAACGATATGTCCGAAAAAACGATGACAGACGTGGACGAGGCCGCGCTGAAAGAATACCTAAAGCGCGCCAACCGCGCCAAGCGCATTGATTTTACCTATACCACCAAAGAAGACGTTCTGCACAAACTCAACCTGACAGACGGCGGCAAGGTGAAAAACGCCGCCTATGTCCTGTTTTGCGGCTCGCCCATGCTCGAAGTGCAGATGGCGATTTTCGCCGGAACCGAACGGCTTACCTTCAATGACATCAAGAGGGAAAGCGGCAGCGTCACCGCCTTGGTCGAAACCGCCGAAAAGTATATCCGCAACAACATCCGCTGGCAAGTGGTGCTTGACGGTTCCGTACAGCGTAAAGAAATTCCCGAAATTCCGATGGACGCAGTGCGCGAGGCTTTGGTCAATTCTTATTGCCACCGCCTGTATACATCGTCGCAAAACAACGAAATCACGATTTACAGCAACCGTGTCGAGATTTACAATCCAGGCACATTCCCGGACGGACTGACGCCGCAGGATTTCATTGAGGGATATGAGCGTTCCGTCAAGAGGAATCCGCTTTTGGCACAGCTTATGTATTACTCTAAAGACATTGAGAGCTTCGGCACAGGCTTGAAACGCATTACGCTCGCCTGCGAAAAAGCGGGGGTAAAATTGGAGTTTCAGTTACTCAAAAAAGGCTTTGCCGTGGTGTTTTATCGCGCTGATGAGCATTTTTTTACGACAGAAAAAATGTCCGATGTCCCATTAAATGTCCCAACAAATGTCCCAACAAATGTCCCATTAAATGTCCCATTAAACGAGATGGAGAAAAAGACGCTTGCAATCATAAGCGAAAATCCGGCAATAACCGCTGACCAAATCTCAAGTGTTTTGTCCAAATCCCGTAAAACGGCTCAACGATATTTAAACACCTTGCAAAGCAAAAATATTATTAAGCGTGTAGGGGCAAAAAAAAGCGGGTATTGGAAAATCGTGCGCGGCGAAGACCCGGCAGGCAAATAGACCTCCCGCGCTCGGCGTAAAGGTCAATAATACGAAAGTTCCTCTTGTATTCGGCGCAGTGTGCGTTCTTCTCCCAGAATTTGCTGGATTTCCCAGATGTCGGGCGATTGGGC
>JAITPE010000290.1 GCA_031289575.1 Spirochaetia bacterium
GTAAAGAGCAGGTTGCCGTAAATAGGGACAAGGTGCATTTTGTTCACGCCCTCTTCCTGCTCAAAAAATTGGTAAGATGTATCAATGCCCACCTTGAAATATCTCCACGGCAGGTTATACCGAAAGAAAATGCCGCCGCCCAGATTCGCGTCAAGCGATTCGGCCGTGACCCCTATAGGGGTTGCGGGGCCGAACCACGCGCCTATCTGCGGTTTTAAAAAATGGTCTCTTCTCGACTCAATGGCAAACAGCGCGTTTGCCGAAAGGAGCGTCAAAAGTATAACCAAGCAGAATATGCCTTTATTTTTCATTCCTGTGTCTCTTCGCTGCATTTAAAAATGCAACTCCATGTAAGGCAAGCACTTATGTCAAACATATTACAATTAATTTGCAGCCATGATTCATGGGCGGTTTGCCAACCGCCCCTACCGACACCCCTAAATATAATTTGCGGCCATGATCCATCGCTTCTACTTTGTCTTTTCGAGCGGAGTGTACTTCTCGAGAAAACTCTTTTTTGATGCGCCGAAAAGTATGATAAGTTTTATGGTGTCGCCGCTTCCTTCTATATTCATGATAGTGCCGGTCCCGTACTTCGGGTGTATGACTCGGTCGCGCAGTTTAAAAGCCGAACCGCGTTCGGCTTTTTCGGACGGCAGAAAGGGGCTGTTCTCGGAGAGTTCCACCGGCTCGTCCTTTTTTTTCGCATAGCGGAAGTTGTCCGTTGCGGCAAAAGGCTTGCCCTTGCCGAAGCGTATGTCATCTGAGCCGAACGTAAGGTTTTCCATCAGCGTTTGCATTTCATCTATAAAGCGCGACGGCTCTTTGTATTCGAGTCCCATGAACGAGCGGCGGAGTTCCGCGTTTGTGATGAAAAGGCGTTCTTTTGCTCTTGTTATGCCTACATAGCACAACCGGCGTTCCTCTTCTATGCCTTCCTCGGTGTCAATGGAGAGTTTATGCGGGAACATGTCTTCTTCCATTCCGGTTAGAAAAACTACCGGAAATTCCAGCCCCTTTGCGTTGTGTACCGTCATCAGCGTTATGTAGTCGGCGCGCTCCGCCGGGTCTTCGCCTTCTACTACGGGAGTTTCCTCCGAGGTTTGGAGTGAAATATCCTGAAGAAAATCGGCCAAAGAGGCTTCGGGATTCTTCATTTCATAGTCGTACACGCTGTTTATAAATTCATCCAGATTGTCGATCCGGCCCTGGCCCTCCCTGCTCTTTTCTTCCTCAAGGTACCGGCGGTATGCCGAAAGTTCAATGGTGTGCATTATAAACTGATGGAGCTTTTTTTCGGCAGGAACCTCCGCGGCCATTGACATGAGGCTGTTCATGAGCGTTTTGAAATCGGCGACTCCCTTGACCGATGTATCGACGTTTACCGCGTTCCACAGAGTTGTCATTTTTTCGTTCGCGATGTCGCTTATTTTTTTGAGTGTGACCGTGCCGATTCCTCTGGACGGAACATTAATAATGCGCATGAGGGAAACATCATCATCGGGATTCATGATCAACTTAAGGTATGCTATTATGTCTTTTATTTCCTTGCGGTCGTAGAATTTCATGCCGCCTATAATTCTATACGGAATGTTTTCTTTACGGAACTGTTCCTCGAAGATACGGGACTGCGAGTTTGTTCTGTAAAATATGGCAAAGTCTTTGTTCGACAGGTTCTCGACAAGTTTAAGCGAGACTATGCGCCTGACAACGAATTCGGCTTCGCCGTATTCGTTGTTTGCCTGGCAGTGGATTATGCGCTCGCCGTCCCCGTTTACTGCTATAACATTTTTTTCCTTGCGGTCAATATTGTTGGCTATAAGGCTCGAGGCGGCCTTGATGATGGGTTCTCGTGAACGGTAGTTTTCTTCAAGAGTGACCACCTTTGTGTCTTTGTAATCCTTTTCAAAATCCAATATATTGCGTATGTCGGCTCCCCGCCATGAGTATATGGACTGGTCGTCATCGCCCACTACGCAGATGTTCTTTGTTGCCGAGGCCAAAGCCTTTATCATAATATACTGGGCGTGATTCGTATCCTGATATTCGTCCACCATAAAGTACTTCCACTGGCGCTGAAGGGCGGCCAAGCTTTCCGGCGATGTGCGCAGCAGCTGCACGGTTTTAATCAGCAAATCGTTGAAGTCGAGGGCATTCTGCGCCGTCATTCTTGCATGGTACTTGTCGTACAGTTCGCGGAAATTAAAAATATAGGTGTCCGGAAGCAGCTCATCTATCGGGGTTCCGTCAAAGAAGGCGGCCTTGTCTTTTATCTCCGAAATTCTTGCCGCGATCGACGCCGGTTTTATTGACTTTATGTTGAGGTTCATTTCTTCAAGTATTTGTTTGATAACGGATGCCTGGTCGCTTGTGTCATAAATGCTGAAGTTCCTGGGAACGCGTACCGCCTCTCCAAATCTTCTGAGTATATAAACAGCCGCGGAGTGAAATGTTTTTACAAAGACGCTGTTTCCCGCCGGGCCTACGAGGTCGATAACGCGGGTGCGCATTTCTTCCGCGGCCTTGTTTGTGAATGTAACCGCGAATATGGAGTATGGAGCCGCCTTCCTTTCGCTTATGATATTCGCTATGCGGTGAGTGATGACCCTTGTTTTTCCCGACCCGGCTCCGGCCAAAATGAGCAGCGGGCCGTCGGTGTGCAGTACCGCTTCTCTTTGGTTATTATTGAGGCTGTCTGTAATATTCATACGAGTTTTTACTTATCCGAAATTTTTGAAAAATCAAGCAGTCCGGAAAAACCGGAAAGTATGCCTTCGAGCATTGCAAGGCGCGTGTCCCTTACATCTGTCCGTTCGTCCATGACCAGAACTTTGTCAAAGAAGGCGTCTATGGCTGATTTTCCCTGAATCAGGAACTCAAAGAGTTCAATGTATTTGCTTTCCGCTATGAGCCGGCTGATTTCTTCTTTTCTGGAATCAAAGAAGGCGAAGAGTTCCTTCTCTTCTTTTTCCTTGAGCAGCGCGGCGTTAAAAGCAAGGCTATAAGCCGCGTTGTCTTTGCGGAAGCCGGAAAGAATATTGTTCATGCGCTTAAAGCCGAGAAGCATGGCCGAAAATTTTTCGTTTTGCCTAAATGTGTTGAGGCTTTTAGCGCGCCTGTACAGCTCGGTAAAATCGCTGTAGTTTGTGGAAAGGCAGGCGTCGATCTCATCATAGCGAAAGCCGCTGCCGGTAAATATTGTTTTTGCTCTTGCTGTTATAAATTCCATAATCTGGCCGGTAAGATTTTCGCCGTCTTTGTATGCCGGGGCTATCTTTGAGAGCAGTTCACGCAGCGGAATATTTATTTCGTTTTTGATTAGTATCTCCACAACCGCGTTCGCCTGCCTGCGGAGAGCGTACGGGTCGGCCGAACCCTTGGGAATATTGCCCACGGAGAAACTGCCGAATATATTGTCTAATTTTTCGGCAATAGATACGGCTGCCGAAACCATGCCCTCGGGAATTTTGTCATCCTGCGAACGCGGCCTGTAGTGGTCCTCAATCGCGTCGGCGACCTCGCTGTCTTCTCCGTCCTCGAGCGCGTAGATGCGTCCTATTTTTCCCTGCAGTGACGAAAACTCGAAAACCATTGCCGTGTTCAAGTCGGCCTTGCAAAGGCTCACAGCCCTTTTTATTTTTTCCGCAACGCCGCCGGCAAGGCCTGTCATTTGGACAAAGGCCGACGCGATTGACTGCATGCGCGTAACCTTGTCGTAGATCGAGCCAAGCTCCTTGTGGAAAAGAACCGATTTAAGAGATTCAACCGAATCCGCGAGCTTGGCCTTGCGGTCTTCCGTATAAAAGAACCTCGCGTCGCTGAAACGCGCTGTGATTACTCTTTCATTTCCGGCTTTAATGTACGGGGTTGCCGGGTTGTTGGAAACAACAAGAAACTTGCTGCTCAGCTTTCCGTCCCTGCTGTGAAGAGGAAAATACTTTTGGTGTTCCTTCATCTCGGCAATGAGCGCGATATCGGGAACCTTGAGAAACTCGCCGGCAAAATCACAGTTTACTATGAACGGGCTTTCCACAAGGTAAGTAACTGTGTCAAGGAGAGTGTCGTCATCAGACAAAACACAGCCGCAAAGTTCCGCGGCCTTGCGCAGTTCGCTGTTTATCAGCTCTCTGCGTTCAAGCTGGTTTACGATTACGCCGTTTTCTTTCAGCAGATTTTCGTATTCGCCTATATCTGTCAGGGGAATCATTTTATTGTGGCGTATATAGTGTCCCCTGATTTTATTTGATGAGGGGATGCCCTCCAATTCAAAGGGGACAATGTTTCCGTTAAAGATTATCGCGAAATAATTGATGGGCCTTGGGAAGTCTATGGATTTGCCGCTCCAGCGCATGCGCTTTGGAAAGGGAATGCCGGACACAATGCCGGTGATTATGCCCGGAAGAATTTCAACAGCCGGTTTTGAATCCAAAACTTTTTTTGCAAAAATATATGCTCCCTTGCCTGTGTCTTTTTTAAAGATGTCTTTTTCGTCCACCCCGTTGCCCTTTAAAAAGCCGAGCAGGGGCTTTGCCGGTTTGCCCTCGGCGTCATAGGCCGCGCTCAATGCCGGGCCCTTTAGTTCGGCCTCTTCTTCGCGCTGTTTTTCGGCGAGGTTCGATATCAATATGGCAATGCGGCGCGGCGTGGCCATCACAAGTATATCATCAAAATCAATGCGGTTGTCGGTAAGCTGCTGCGTAAATGTTTTATTGATTGATTCGATTGCCGGCTGGAGATAACCGGCCGGGATTTCTTCCGTACCTATTTCGCATAAGAAGTTGGCGTTTTTTAGCATTTGAAGCTCCGGTTAGGCATAAAGATTACGCGTACAACGCGTATATGAAGGGGAATCTTTACGGCCTATTTGAGTCAATTATTTTTTTTGAATGTAGAAACTATACGGGTGGTAGTGATTGTGGCATGGCATCCATAGTTTCATAGGGCGTTGCCCTATGCTATTGAAGATATGGCTTTCAGCCATAGTGCAAGCCGCACGCTGTAGCGGCGCTACCTCACAAGGCGAGTTTATTCGGCAACCGAGGGTGAAATCTGATTTTGCCGGTACGAATGGGCTGAAAGCCCGACGAGCATTAGCGTAGGGCAACGCCCTGCGCATCGAAAATGTT
>JAITPE010000292.1 GCA_031289575.1 Spirochaetia bacterium
GTCCCAAGCTTTTTCATGCTCTCAAAAACCGCCCCGCCGAATCCGGTATCCACCAGCACGACGCGCCCCGCCCCCTTGATAAGGAAGGTGTTAACCTCGGACTGAAAATTTTCAGGAAGATAGCGGCGTTTTAGGGCATCATCGGCGCCGATCAAAATCTTATCATTTCCCCGCCCCTTAGTCTCCACGAGCGTATAAACTTCAAAACTTCCGACCTTGTACGAAAAAATGGCTTCCGCCCCAAAACAATTCGCCGCGGCCATGCTCATCAAAATAATCATCAACTTTTTCATACTCGCTTCCTCCAATGGTGGGTTTTTCATAAATCCTTCTTAAACATTGTCAACCAAATTTTTATATAATTTTACCTTTACGCGCTTACTTGCCTATACAAAAACGGCTGAAGATCGAATCAAGAACATCATCCGCAGATATTTCTCCCGTTATTTCTCCCAGCTTGTTCAAAACCTCCTGTAGTTCAAACGCCATAATCTCGGGCTGCTCTCCCGAAAGTTCAATCACGCTTTCCATGCCGGCGAGCGCGCTCTCCAGCAGTTGCACTATTCTAATGTCGGCTATAAAACTGTTCGCAAGCGGCAGCGTAAACTCATTCTTTACAATATCGGCTAAAAATTTTTCCAGTTCCCTCAGCCCGGCTCCCGTCTTTGCCGAAAAACGAATCCCCCGCCCTATCTCTTTTTCAATAGCGCTGATATTTTCCTCGCTCGCGGCATCGGTCTTGTTTATTATGACCATATACCTCTTGCCTTTAAGCTCGTCCAAAACCAACCGGTCTTCCGCGTCAATTCCGCGCAGAGCGTCAACTACCACAAGCACCGCCTGCGATTCAGCAATACTTTTCCGGCTGCGCGCAATTCCCATGCGCTCAATCGCATCGCCGCTCTCGCCAATACCGGCGGTATCATGAATATTCAGCTGCATGCCCTCAACTGTTACGCGCTCACGAATTATATCCCTTGTGGTACCCGGGATATCCGAAACTATTGCTCTCTCCTCATTGAGCATCAGATTCATCATGCTTGATTTGCCAACATTCGGTTTGCCAGCAATAGTCACATTAAACCCTGCCGAGGCCTTGGCTCCCATGCGGCACCGCAAAAGTATATCGGCAATATCGTCCCTTGTGGAAGCCGCTTTTTCGGCGAGAGCCTCGGACGGGATGGAATCAAGATTCTGGTCGCTGAAGTCAATATCAGCCTCAATATCAGCCTTCAAAAGAATAATCTTTTCGCGCAGCCCATCAATGAGAGCGCGCAAAGAACCATGCATCTGCTCAAGGGCAGCGCTTACTTCCCATTCTGTTTTTCCCATAATCAACTGATTAACGGCCTCGGCCCCGGTGAGGTCCATCTTGCCGTTGAGAAACGCCCGGCGGCTGAACTCTCCGGGCTCGGCCATGCGGACGCCTGCCGACAAAAGCAGCTCAAGAATTTTGCGGACTATTAAGGGATTGCCGTGAGAGAATATTTCAACCATGTCCTCTCCGGTATAGCTTGCCGGAGAGGGGTAAAAAATAAAAATTACATCATCAATTCTTTTGCCATAGCCCATAGAGCCGTATAGCGCTTTCCTGGGCTCTATGCTTTGCCTTGAAAAAAAAGTACAAGCGGCCGTGAGTGAGTCAGGGCCGCTTATGCGAATGAGCGCGACAGGAGCGTTAACCGGCGCCGTTGCCGGAGCGCATATCGTATCCTCAGGCATTGTCCTGGTAATTGGCCGGCATTATTTTAATCTTGCGGTATATGCCCTGCCCTTCGCTCTTGGTTGTCACCCTTGTGTCATTTTGAAGAGCGAGATGAATCAGCCGCCTTTCAAACGGGTTCATGGGTTCAAGAATCCACGGGCGTCCCGTTTTAATCACCTTTTGGGCAATGTCCTTTGACATCTTGCGGAGAGCCCTTTCGCGCTTTTCCCTGTAATCCTCAATATCAAGAATTATTTTTTTCTCGCTGCCGGTCTTGTAGTTTACAATCAGGTTAAGTATGAACTGCAAAGATTCGAGGGTCTTTCCCTTGCGGCCTATTATAAGGCCGGAATTTTCCTTGCTCTCAAGCTCTATGTAGACCTTTAATTCGCCTTCTTTCAGGTCTTTTATTGTGGCTTCTAACTGCATCTTGTTCATAATGGTTTCGATAACTTCTCTGGCGGTATCCCCGACATCCATTACATTTTCATTGTAATAAACCCTTATCTGCGCCGGTTTTGAAACCCCAAAACCAAAGATGCCGCTCTTCCCATGATCAATAACTTCTATATTAATATCTGATACATTGCCAAGCCTGTTCATGGCCTTCTTTGTAGCGTCATCAACAGTCTTTCCTTCTATTTCAAGAACTTTCATGTGCTGCCTCCATCGCTTTATTTTACTTTCCCAAACTTATTTACAATCAACTGGTTGGCTATTTGTAAAACATTCTGCATTATCCAGTAAAGAACCAATCCTGAAGGCATTGTCCAAAAAATGAAAATGAAAACCACCGGCATCGCCATCATCATAATCTTTTGCTGTTTCGACTGTCCGGTATCAATAGTCGAGAGCTTTGTTTGAAAAAAAGTAGAAACAACCATAATTACCGGAAGAATATTTACATTAAAGCCGCTTATGGCGGCGACGGTGTCGGGCATGGAAAGGTCTTTCATCCAGAGAATAAACGGAGCGTTCCACAAATCAATGGAGTTTATAAGCGCGCTGTACAGCGCAAAGAAAAAAGGCATCTGCAAAAGAATAGGCAGACACCCGCCCAGAGGATTTATTTTATTCTCTTTGTAAAGGGCCATTATTTCTCTTTGCATTACATCGGGCTTGTCCTTGTACTTTGCCTTGATGGCCGTAACCTGCGGAGTCAGGAGCTGTATTTTCTTCATGGAATCGGTCGATTTTTTCGTAAGCGGCAAAAAAACTAACTTGGTCAAAAGAGAGAATACAACCAGCGACCAGCCTATATTTCCAAACAGCTTATTGAGTCCAAGAAGACACCATATTACAAAATAGCGTATCGGTTCTATTATCATCATAATATCGTACGCGCTCTTGAGTCTTTGGTCAATCGCGGCTAAGCTGTCTTTGTCTTTGGGACCTACATATACCGTAAACAATTTCGCTGTTGAAGAACCGCGCTTTATGGTATCGGACGGCATTAACATTCCGGTCCTGTAACCGTAATGCTCTCTGTTGTCCATAAGCGCTTCTATAGCGTTTTGCCCGGCGGGCATCATGATAAGTAATATATACCTGCTCGCTACGCCGGTCCAGTCAACAGAGCCCTGTTTTCTTTTAAGAATATCGCTTCCGCTTTTCTCCATGTGCTCATAACTGCCGTTGACAGATGATATTCCGCCCAACAGGTTGTAGCGGTTTTTATAATCCAATTTTGGGCCCACCAAATCGGCCGGAGACACAATAAGCTGCGGAAGGCTGATATCGGCGTAACCTCTATTGATAAAGGTATACTCCACATCAAAGCTGTACTCTTTGCCGTTTAACTTATAATGTTTCTTTATTTCAAGAGGCGTCCCATTAAGACTGATATTAATGCTGAAAATAACATCCGTATCGCTCTTCGAGTCCACCCGCCACACAGCCTTATCCAAATCGCTGCCATAGAGGAACTCGTTTGTGGTGAAGTAAACCGGAAAATCAAACACGCCCTTTGCCTGAAAACCGCTGTCCGGAACAGTGACAAGCGCGTCACCCTCTGTTAAGCCGCTCAAATACATTTGGGAAATGACCGCGCCCTTTGAATTGAATTCGCCCTTAAAGCGCCCGGCCGTAAATGGAATGATCTCTTCTTTTAGATTTGGATTACGATTTGCAGCAATGGCGGCGGATGAGGCGGCCCCGTCTGTTTGCGGCGTTTGCGGCGGTTGCTGCGCCGTCTGTTGACCCTGTTCTGTTTTCGCCGGATCGTCCGTTTGCTGTTGGTTATCCGTAGGATTATATTTTGCCTGAAACGCGAAATAAATAACCCATACCACACATACCAATAAAATAGCGATTACTGTCTCTTTTTTCATGTTATCCTTCTAATCATACATAGCCTGTATTCAAGCTAAAAATACAGGCAAAAAAATTTATCGAGGCGCCGCACTGCGACATCCTGGCTGATTAGTAAGGAAAGAGGCTACCGGTTTTTGAAAAAACGAAAATTATCGGGAACTGGATCATAGCCGCCCTCACAGAAAGGATTACAGCTTAAGATCCTTTTTCCTGTAAGGTAACAGCCTTTCAGCAAACCATGTTTACGCATCGCGTCTATAGAGTATGAAGAACAGGTTGGATAATACCTGCACGAGGCAGGCAGAATAACCGATATGGAGAGTTTATAGATTTTAATGAGAGATACGAAAAACAGCACGCATCCTTTTTCAAATAAACCTACAAGCTTGTAAATTACTGTCATATACCGAGTACTCCGGCCCTGCGCAGGAGTTCCGGAAGAATATTCTTTTTTTCATTGTAGTCAAGAAGGTTCGAGGCCTCTCCCAAACGTACTATTATATAAAAACTGGATTTCATATTCTTCAGATTCTCATGCCAGATCGCTCTGACCTGTCTCTTTGCCCTGTTTCTGTTATGAGCCTTTCCATAACGCCTGCCGATACTGATTCCCATTTTAACGGCGGAATCTTCCTGTGATGCTTTTTTAATATGATTCCTGTGTAATACTATAATCTGAATTCCCTGCTTCTGGTATCTCTTCCCTTTCTGATAGACTTCTTTGAATGCGTTTCTGCCTTTTAACGAAAATGCCCTTTTCACCTTAAATTGTGACGGTTTCGCTTATTTAGGTAATCTCTTTTCGTCAGAGACCGTCAGTTTATAGCGTCCCTTTCTTCGTCTCCTTTTTAATACCTTGCGTCCCTCAGGAGTGCTCATGCGCTCCATAAATCCGTGAGTCCTGTTTCTCCTAATCCTGCTTGGTTGAAATGTGCGTTTCATATTTCACCCCTTATATAAAATTAATAATTTCCATATTTTGCAATAAAACAAAAGAAGATGTTTTAATAAAAAAAGCACGTCTATTTGTCAATAATTAATATAAAATATTGCTTTTAATTTAATGGACAGCAAATTAAAATTAGGAGGGAAGGAGTGAGCCGTGGGAAGGCCATGCCTTAGTCCGCTTCCTGCCTCAGCGTCCCCTTTGCCTTTTCCCAAAGGATTTCAAGCTCGGTCAGGCTCATCTCTGCCATGTCGCGGCCGGCCTCGGCGCATTTTTTCTCC
>JAITPE010000004.1 GCA_031289575.1 Spirochaetia bacterium
GTGATACCAGAAATAATGGTATTAGAACAGGTAAGCTATGCGGTATTTAAACAGGGAACTTGCAAAATTAGTCTCAAAAACAGTCGAAACACGGCCATTGATCTACCTTAACGGTCCAAGGCAGGTAGGGAAATCTACGCTTGCGGAGCATATATTTTCAAGCAAGGAGATCAATTACATCAGTTTTGATTCGCCGATTATTCTTACGGCGGCTAAGTCCGATCCCGGCGTCTTTGTGCAGTCTTTACCCGAAAATAAACTGAACATAATCGACGAAATTCAAATGGCTCCGGAAATTTTTATACATTTAAAAATTGCTATTGATAAAAGCAGGAAGGAAGGCAGCGCCGCCAAGCTTTTTCTCCTTACCGGGTCCGCTAATTTGCTTGCGTTGCCTAAATTGTCCGAGTCTTTAGTGGGGAGAATGTCTGTTCTTACACTGCTTCCGTTCTCGTCGGCGGAATATAGGCAGAGCGGTGTAAACTTTGTCGAAAGGCTTTGGGAGGACGATCTTGCATACCATAAATATAAAAATGAAGATATGCTTGATATGATCACCGGCGCTACATATCCGGAAATAGCGATGGAGAAAAAAATAAACCGTATTCAGTGGTTCGATGATTATCTTACGACAATATTGCAGAGAGATATTCAGACTGTTGCCGAAATCCGCAATCCCGAAAGAGTTATTCAATTACTCGCTATGCTTTCCATGAGGGTCGGCGGATTGCTCAACAATGCCGCAATCAGCAGAGAGGCCGGATTTGATGTAAAAACTTATGATCGCTACAAAGGAGCTGTCCGAAATATGTTTCTTATTTCGGAACTGCCCCCCTGGGCTATGCCGAACCGTTTGGGGAAACGCTTTGTTAGGGCGCCAAAGCTGTATTTTAATGATACCAATATGCTCTGTTACCTGATGCGCCGCGATATTCATGATATTTACAAAACAGACCGTAACATGATGGGGCATCTGTTCGAAAACTTTATCGCTAACGAGATTATGAAAAACGCAAACGCTTTGACAGATGTTACGGTTTCACATTTTAATTCTGCCGACGGAAAAGAGATTGATTTTGTGCTGGAAAAACTAAACGGCGAAACTATAGGAATTGAGGTAAAGCTCAGCTCAACATTATCGGATAAGGATTTTGCCAACATGGCCTTGCTGCGCAGAATAGCGGAAAAGAAATTTGTCAAGGGCATTGTTATTTATAGCGGAAGAGAACTGCTGCCGTGGGGCGATAAACTTTGGGCGGTGCCTGTTAACTATTTGTGGAACAAGTAATTTCCGCCTGCGCAGCGCAGGCGGAAATTACCGCTGGTTTTATCTCAAAGAAAACCCGTTTGACGCGAGCTCACTTATGATTTTTTTCTGCATGGCATCTATCTCCGCGCTTTCAAGCGTGCGGTCCGGCGCCGCGAATATTACCTTGAAAGATACCGATTTTTTGCCTTCGCCTATTTGCTCTCCCTGATACACTCCTATGACATCAACGCTTTCAATAAACTTTCCGCCGCTCTTTGCTATGATGAGGGATATATCGGCCGCGTTCACAAACTCACCGGATACAACCGATAGTTCAAACGGCACCTCAGGGAAGCGCCGCAGCTCGGCAAATACTATCTCTTCTTTCTTTGATTTAAAAAGAACATCCGTGCTTAAATCAAACAGAACGGCGCTTCCCTTTATGTCAAAGGCCGCCGCGGTCTTTGGGTGAAGTTCGAATATTAATCCTGCGGAAACTCCATCGGCCTCAAGGCTTACAGTACGTCCTGGGTGCGCGTACGGCGGCAGATTTTCCGCGGCCGGCAAAAACCGCGCTTTCTTTACGCGGATTTTGCCGGCAAGATGCTGCACAATGTTTTTGCCCTCATAGAAAACCGGCGAGCCGGTTTTTTTTGTGTATACGGCTCCGGTGATCCTTCTTTCCTCGCCTATGAGCTGCGTTGATTTCCGGTCATCCTTGAGGTAAACCCTGTTCATCTCGTATATTGAGAAAGAATCGAAGTGGCGCGCGTTGAGCCCAATATTCCTTAGAATATTGGGCGCCAGGCTTCTGTTAAGGCGGTCGGCCTCTTGAGACAGAGGGTTCTTGAGCCGCAGTTCCTTATCATCATCTATGCCGGCCGCTTTAAGTGTTTCCTCTCCGACAAATGAGTATCCGCTCACCTCTGTCATTCCGCAGTCGCGGCTGAGTATATCCTTGAGTTTTCGTTCAAAGAGGCGCAGCTCATTTCTTGGCGGCGGCAGGCAGGGAACCAAGGGCGGTTCTGGAGGAATGTTATCGTATCCGTATATTCGTCCTACTTCTTCTACTATATCGGACGGTATTGTCACATCCTTTGTGGAACGGTATTTTGGAACGCCTACGGTAAGCGCCTTTCCGTTTGATTTTACATCAAACGAAAGCGCGGTGAGTATTCCCGTGATTTTTTCATCGGGAATACTTATGCCGAGCTGTCGGCGGATTGTATCTGTATCAATTGAGATTGTAAGTTCTTCCTGTTTGTTCGGGTACGAGTCGGCTATTTCACTTACGGCTTCGGCCTGGGGGCAGCAGCGCTTAATGAGTTCATAGCAGCGGAGAAGGGCGCCGGTGGTGTTTTCGGGAGAGAGTGATTTTTCAAATCGCATCGCGGCCTCGGTTCTCGCGTTATAGCGCGCGGCGGTTTTTCTTATGTTAACGGGATTAAAGTTCGCGGCCTCGAGTATAACGCCTGTCGTTGAATCTTCTATCTCGCTGTTCTCGCCGCCCATTACTCCGGCAAGGCCGACAGGGCCGCGCTCATCGGCAATGACTATGTCTTCTTCGGTAAGAGTGTGCTTGCGGCTGTCTAAGGTTGTTATGGGTTCGCCGTTCTTTGCCATGCGCACAATGATTTTTGTTCCGTTGAGTTTTTTTATGTCAAATGCGTGCATGGGCTCTCCGAGTTCGGCCATGACATAGTTTGTAACATCAACAATATTGCTGATGGGTCTCATGCCTATGGCCGATACCATTGCTTTAAGCCATTCCGGTGATTCGGCTGTCTTTATGTTTTTTATCATCAGCGCGCTGTAGCGCGGACACGCCTCTGTGTTTTCCACCTGTACGCTGAGTTCTTCCTTTTGAACAAGTCCGGATGCTAAGCTGTAATCGACCGGGTCTTTGACCGGCCTTCCGAGTATCGCGCCTATTTCACGCGCAAAACCTATATGGCTCCACAGGTCGGGCCTGTGAGTTATGGACTTGTTGTCTATTTCAAAGCGGACGTCAACCCATTCCGGATAGAGCGAACTCATCGGCATTCCTATTTTCGTACCCGGAGGAAGAATCATGACGCCCGAATGGTCGTCGGATAGTCCCATCTCTTTTTTTGAGCATATCATTCCGTTGGATTCCTGTCCGCGGATTTTTGATTTTTTGATTACCAAACCGTCCGGGAAAACAGTGCCGGATGGCGCGAGTGCGACAACATCATCCTTCCTGTGATTGGGCGCTCCGCACACAACCTTTACGGTTTCGCCTCCTGTGTCGAGTTCAACGAGCGTCAGATGATCAGAATCCGGATGCGGCTTGACATCAAGAATTTTTGCCGTGATGATTTTTTCAAGGTGAGTATTGATGTATTCCACGGCTTCGATCTCGGCCGAGGCCATTGTAATTTTGAGCGCCAACTCATCGGGCTTGATGCCGCTCAGGTCAACCATTTGCGAGAGTATATTTGATGAAAGGTACATGATCCTGCCGCCTTAAAATTGATTGAGAAAACGGATGTCTCCGCTAAGGAAATGTCTGATATCGGTGATGCCGTAACGCATCATCACAAGCCTGTTGAGTCCCAGACCAAAGGCGAAGCCCGACCATTTGTCCGGATCAATGCCGCCGAATTTGAGTACATTCGGGTGAACAAGCCCGCATGGCAAAAGCTCGACCCATCCGCTCTGCTTGCAGACTCCGCAGCCCTTGCCGCCGCAGATGAGACAGCTTATATCAAGCTCGAATCCCGGCTCGACAAACGGAAAGTAACCGGGACGAAGCCTTACCTTTACATCCTGCCGGAAGACCTCGCGCAGCAGCTCTTTCATGACAAAGATGAGATTGGCAACCGATATGTTTTTGTCAATCATCATGCCTTCAACCTGGTAGAATGTGTTCTCATGAGACGCGTCCGTTGATTCGTAGCGGAAAACGCGTCCGGGGCCTACGATTCGAAAGGGCGGTTCCTTTTTTTCCATGCCGCGGATTTGTATGGCCGATGTATGCGTGCGCAGCAGATTGCCGTCCTCTGTCCAGAAAGTGTCCTGCATATCGCGCGCAGGGTGATGCTTTGGTATATTGAGAGCCTCGAAGTTGTAGTATTCGAGTTCCGGCTCTGGGCCGTCCAAAACCTCAAAGCCCATGGATGAAAAGATGTCTTCTATTTCGTACTGCATTTGCGAAATGGGGTGAATGTGTCCATGCGCGCGGAGAGATGTCGAGCCGGGTGAATTGAGCGTTAAATCAATCCATTCGCTTTGTATCAGTTTGCTGATGGCCGCGCTGCCGAGTTCGGATTTTCTTTTTTCAATAGCATCCTCAAGTTCGGCTTTTATCTCGTTTGAGCGCTTTCCCGTTTCCGAGCGCTCTTCGTGCGACAGTTTACCAAGGCTGCGGAGGATTGCCGTAAGTTCGCCTTTGCGCCCGAGGACTCTTACTCGTATAGCCTCAATATCGTCAATAGCTGCGGATGATGAGATTTCTTTCAGGGTGTTGTCTTTTATCTTTTCAAGTTCCTCTTTCATGCTTCCTCTGATTTATAGTTTAATTTAACAGCATATCTCACAAAAGGGAGTAAAAAGTCAAGAATTTTGGATGTTGTTCACAACGACTGTATAGTGAGCCCTTTTCTTTCCCCCGCTTTTCAAAAATTTCAGAAGTGCTTTCAAGAAGCTGTGTTTAAATTTCTGTTTTTACTTTCTTAGGTCTTCCACCGTATTTCTTGCCATTCTCTCTACTTGATTGTGCTTTCCTTTCTGATTTTATTGAACCCATACTTTTAGCGGCAATTGATGTATCAACATCAATTTCTTTGCCACAGTGAGGACATATAATTTGTTCCATCTTCATTACCTTTTTAAAAAACTTACCAGAGATTGACTGCTCTGGCTCAGTTTTAATTTTTTTTACTTCTTTTCTTCTTTTTCCTCTTTTTCTTTTTGGAGCATATCAATATGAGCTTTTAATACTTTTACGGAAGGCTGTATTTCTTTGACCTCAAAATATTTTTTTGTCTCTGGGTCATAAGCATATTGAATGTTATCTACTGTAAATTGTTCTCCCATTTTTTTTATCTCCTTTTCATTTAAGTTAATATAAACATGTTATACTAACGTTAGATTTTGTCAAGCATTTTTTGATTTCTATGTGCCAGGTTATAACAAGAACTCACATGCAAACTACAAAATAATTTGACATTTTATGACTGATTCTTACCTTTATCTAAAACATAAAA
>JAITPE010000033.1 GCA_031289575.1 Spirochaetia bacterium
GCCACGGCCCGGCCGAATTCGGAACATTTTAGAAGAAGAGCGCCTTCCATCTGGCGTTCCAAATCGTACGTTACTTTTTTCTGCTCAATGGTCTTTTGCAGCGCGGCCACAACCAAATCGGCGGCTTCGCTCCATCCCATAAAACGCAGCATCATTTCGCCCGAGAGTATAAGCGAACCCGGATTGACCTTGTCGAGCCCGGCATATTTTGGGGCGGTGCCGTGCGTTGCCTCAAAAACAGCCTCGTTGTCGCCTATGTTGGCGCCGGGCGCTATTCCCAGGCCGCCTACCTGCGCCGCCAAAGCGTCCGACAGGTAGTCGCCGTTGAGATTCATGGTAGCTATTACGCTGTATTCCTCGGGCCGCAAAATAATCTGCTGAAACATGGCATCGGCTATTCTGTCCTTGATTACAATCTTTCCCTGCTGAGGCTTTCCGTCATACTTTTCATAGAGCTCGTCCTCGGTAATTGTTCTATCTCCGAACTCTTCTTTTGCTAAAGCGTACCCCCAGTCTTTAAAGGCGCCCTCCGTAAACTTCATGATATTGCCCTTATGAACAATTGTAACGCTGGTTTTTTTATTATCAATAGCGTGCTGTACCGCTCTTCGCATTATATTGCGGGAATTCTGCAGGCTTATCGGCTTTATGCCTATGCCGGCATCTTTTGGTATAGCACAGCCCATGCTCTTGTTTAGAAAATCTATGACCTTTGCGGCATCGGCGCTGTCCTTTTTCCATTCAATGCCGGCGTAAACATCCTCCATGTTTTCGCGGAAAATAATCATATCAACCTTTTCCGGATTTTTTACAGGCGACGGCACGCCTGTAAAATAACGGACAGGCCTGACACAGGCATACAGTTTCATGAGCTGACGCAGGGTAACATTTATGCTGCGGATTCCTCCGCCGACAGGCGTAGTGAGCGGGCCCTTTATTGCTATCTTGTATTCGCTTATAGCGTCAAGGGTGGCCTTGGGCAGCCATTCACCGGTTTCCTTGAATGCCTTTTCGCCGGCTAAGACCTCCTGCCAGTGAATTTTCTTTTTTCCGCCATAGGCCTTTGCGACAGACGCGTCCATAACAATATTTGCCGCCTTCCATATATCGGGGCCTATACCGTCTCCTTCAATGAAAAGCACTACAGGTTCATCCGGGACGCTTATCTTCCCGTCTTTATATAGTATTTTTATACCGCTCATATTACCTCGTTTTTGGCAGCAAATTATTTTTAGGTGTGAACGCCGTCATCAGGCGTGTTGTTTAGCTACGGATTCATATATTTTTTTGTTTATAAAAATGTCAACCAAATCCGGATCAAGGGTACCGTTGGCGGCCTCCTCTTTGAGGATTATCAAAATTTTTTCCATAGGGACAGAACTTTTATAAGGACGGTCGGATGAAGCAAGCGCATCGTAAATATCGGCTATCGCCATCATGCGCGACTGGAGCATTGTGCTTTCACGCCCGGCCAATCTATCCGGATATCCGGTACCGTTAAGTTTTTCATGATGCCTAAGCGCTATCTCTGGAATATCTTTGTAGCCTGCCGGCCACGGGATTCGGCTCACAAAGTTGTAGGTGTGAGTGACATGCGTTTCAATTTCTTTGCGCTCTTCTATGTTAAGGCTTCCGCGTTTAATGCTGAGATTTTCTTTATCATTGATGGTAACAACATCCATATCCGCGCCGTCCGGATAAAAACACGGGATCTCCTTTATCTTTTTAATGATTTCCTCTATTATTTCATCCGGAGAACCGTCCATAACGCTGGGTTCGTTCAGCAGTTTTATTTTATCCTTTATGTCTTTTATCTGCGCCAACAGCAAATCCCTTTCGCTCTGGCTGTTTTTCTGCATGCAGAATGAAAGTTCAACGCAGCGGTAGAGGTAATCAAGGCGCATCATAAGGCTTTCAAAATCCTTTTGAAAAAGCTTTTTTTCTTTTCTGAATATGTTCAGATCAATGTAAACCTTTCCGAAATCATGAAGAAGGGCCGCGAACTCCAGTTCCTTTATGGCTGTATCGTTGAAGTGAAATTCTCCCAGATACCCGTCTTCCACCTCGTTTACAGCCTTTGCCATAGCGACACAAACTTCGGCTACACGGAAGGAATGTCCGGAGGTAGCCGGGTCGCGGGCTTCAATCGCGTTTACCGATGCCTTTACAAACTCTTCAAACTGAGTCTGGATCTGAATCATCATTGTATTGTTTTCAATGGAGACGGCGGCCTGTCCGGCTATGGCCTGAAGCAAATCATTGTATTTTTCGTTAAACGGAACGACATAGCGGTCAAAAGCCTCTTTACTGTCGAGCAGCACATTAAAGGCTTCGTCTCCGCGGTACTCATCGCTTAACTCCTCTTTGCTGTTTATGAGCTGTATAACGCCGATTACTTCATCATGATGGTTTAGCATGGGAACAACAAGCATGGAACGCGTAATATAATTGTTTTGTTCATCATAAGAATTATTGTGCGTCAGCCCCAGGTTCATCTCCGCGACTTTGGAAACATCCGGTATATTGAGCACTTTGGCGGTAACACCCACATAGCCGGCTATGGAATTTTTATTCAGCGGCATGACAAATTCGGTAAGCGGTATATTTCTGCCGTATGTTTCGGAGACCTTAAAGCGGAGCCATTTTTGCTTGTCCTCATCCTCTTCCATTAGGTATATGCTTCCGGCATCGGCGCCTGTAATTTTTTTGCTCAAATAGAGTATAAGCGACAGCAGCTTTTGCGGATCTTTCTCAATGGAGAGGGAGCGCCCTATGTTTATCAAATCATCCTGGTCGCGCCGGGTATCTTCGAGCATAGCTTCCGAGTATTTCTCCCTGAGGACGGCCTGCAAAGATTTATCCATCGCCATAAATGATTTATTAATGGTAAATTCCAGTTCACTGCCGCTAAGCGGGGAAGTCCTTAACTCGGATATAGTTTGCAATTCCCAGCCTGCATAGGAATCCGGCGCGGGCCCAAAGACAACGAAAGAGTATACGAATGTCTTGTTTTTTTTGCCTCTCAAGCGTTCGGCAGAGCGAGCGTATTCATCCGCCTTTACAAAAATCAGGCACATGAGTTCATCGGCATCAATAACATCAAAATCATGCACAATATTGATGTTTTGGGCGTTTTTATAACCGGAAAAGTCGAGAAAAGGCTCCGCTCCGGCTGTAATAACAATTATTTTTTCCATATTTTTTCCATATCAGTCATATTATCGTCAATTTATAGTTTAAAAAACAGTCAGTATGAAATAATATTTTCATTCTTTACAACGAGTTTTTCCTAAAGTGAACATAATTTTATTGACATTGCCATTTAGTGCATTAGCTTTATCCATTCCGGCAACAATTTATCTGGAGAAAACCGTATGAAGAATGTTCTTGTTGTTGATGACTCCCAAATCATGCGGAATATTGTGAAAAATTCTTTTGCAGCGCTCGATATTCCATGTCGATTTTTAGAGGCGACTAACGGCAAAGATGCCCTGAACCAATTAGAGGAAAACAAAATAGACCTTGTTCTCCTTGATTGGAATATGCCCAAACTATCGGGTATTGAGTTTCTTAAAAGAGTCCGCGATGACGAACGCTATACACAACTTCCGGTTATTATGGTTACCAGTGAGGCAGCCAAGTACAATGTGGTAGAGGCGCTGCAGGCCGGTGCAACCGATTATATCATTAAGCCAGTCAATGAGCAAAAATTCAGGGAAAAAATATCCAAAATCAAACTCTGAGGGGTTCCTTATGGAGAAATACATACACCCATTTATTACGGTCTGCGAGGATGTCTTCCGTGACTTTGTAGGAACAAAGCTCACGGCGGAACGCCCGTATATATCAAGCAGAAATGAAGAACACGAATGGGAAATATCAGCAATAATAGGCTTTACCGGCGAGGCGCGCGGCGCTGTTGTAATCTCCATGAAAAAGGAGCCGGCTCTAAAAATTACCGACATCCTCACCGGGCACGCCCATACCGACATAGACAATGAGGTAATAGACGCGACCGGAGAGATTGTCAACATAATCGCGGGCAACGCGAAAAGAGGCTTGGAGGAAACCTTTAAGCTGATTATTTCACTTCCCACAATAGTCCGGGGTAAAAACCATAGAATAACATGGCCCGGCGAATCCACAAGAATTATAGCAATTCCTTTTAAAATATTTGAAAGTGATTCGCTGTGCCTTTCCGTTGCCATCGAATCCATAACCGGAGCATAAAAATGGTAAAAGAAATAAGAAACATTTTATTAAAAGGACTCTTAAGCGGTTCCTCAGTCGACCCCTTAGTATTGGATGAACAGATCAGGCGGATACTCTTCAACATTCTTCTTTTGAGCGGCGGAATCGTCATGGGCCCATTGGGAGTATACCACATATATCAGGGACGCACGGTTTTCGGCGTTGTGGCAATCGTCATAACAGCCGTATTTATTCTGGTTTATCTTCTCTCGTTTTTTAAGATACCGTTTTTTATACTCTCGTTGGTGTCGCTCCTGTCATTCATGATTCTGTGCGGATTTTCGCTTCACACCGATTTTTTCATAATAGGAATGCTTCTCAGCCTGCTGTTCCCCATTGTTCTGCTTATAGAGCTCAATACCAAACTCGGCGTTATTCTCTCTATCTTAATGGGATGCTATATAGTCTTTGCGAGATTTCCTTCTTTCTTCACTCCCGGGTTGGAACAAGACTTTCACATCGCCGGCTCCGCCCTGTATATTGTTATTCTTGTGCTGACGTTTTTTCAGGTTGTCACAAAAAACTACAGGGACAGTATGATCACTAATATAAACAATAGACTCACGGCCGAACATGAACAGATGACCGCAATGAAAGACAACCTTAAAACAGGCATATTTCTTATGGATACCGATTGTATTATACAGCCGCAGTACTCAAACGCGCTGAAAACTATCATGGGATTGGATGATCTTGAAGACAGCGATTTTATTACTCTGCTGTCCTCATCGGTAACCGAAAGGGAGCGCTCGGCGCTGAGATCTTTTTTTAACATGGTTGTCCGGCACACCCATGACGCGTCAACATTAGAAGAAGCCAACCCGCTGAGCCAGTTTACATACATACACACAAAGACCCTTGAGGCCAAAACGCTGCGCTGCTCGTTTTCGGCAATCGTTGGAGAAAGCGGAGCGACTTTCATTCTCGGCACAATAGATGATATTTCCAAAGAAATTGAACTGGAGCAGCAGCTTTCCGAAGAAGACGCCAAGCGCCAGTCCGAAATGAACGCGCTGTTCGAAGTCATTCATGTTGATCCGCGGGTACTTATCGACTTTATAGAAGATACCGAATATGAGTTCCTGCACATAAACAATACTTTAAAAAACGATGATAAGGCGACATCCGAACAAATTCTAAAAGAGATATCCCGCTCTGTTCACGCGATAAAATCAAATGCGCTGATTCTCGGACTCAACAGCTACAGCAAACAGCTGCACGCTTATGAGGACGAAATAAAAAAAATACGTGATTCTGAAACCGAGCCCGAACTCGATGGACTTTTGCACCTTACTTTTCACCTTGAAAATCTCATGCAAACCAATGACGAGTTTAAATCTGTTATTGATAAAATATCGGCCTTTTCCGAAAACGCTACGCGCAAGGAGGAAACTAAAGTTTTTGCCGAATTGCTGGAAAGAACCGTGGAAAGAACGGCAGAGGCTAAAAATAAATCGGTCAATTTTACTATAAACGCCATTGATGATAAGGCAATAACAATGGGGCCGCGCCGCATGATAAAGGAAATTTTGCTGCAGCTTATACGCAACGCCGTAACTCACGGCATAGAATCGCCCGAAGAACGTAAAAAGGCCGGCAAAGATGAAACAGGCTCAATCATTTTATCCATAACGCTAAATGACAACAACATAGAAGTAATCTTAGACGATGACGGAATGGGCATCAACTATGCCGCCGTAGCCGAGCATGCCGAAAAACTCAACCTCATTGCATCCAATGAAAAAACAAACAGGTCCAAGCTGCTGCAGCTGCTCTTTTCGGATACATTCAGCACGGCAAAAATAGTAGACATGTATGCAGGCCGCGGCGCCGGACTAAGCGTTGTAAAAAGAATTGTCACTGAGCTTCACGGAACCCTCAAAGTAAAAACCAAGGACAGAATCGGCGTAAGATGGACTATCATTATTCCATTCGAACTCGACACGGAAAGTATAGAAGGAAGTATAGGTGGAAATATAGAAGGAAATATAGAAGAAAGCACAGAAGTAACAATACAATGAAAAAATTATTATTGCCTATTGTCCTCATATGCGCGCTTGTTTTAAGCTGCGGAAAGAGCGATCCGAAAGCAATAGTCATTGGGGTAATGCCCGATGTTGACTCGATTCCATTTGTAATCGCGCAAAAAAACGCCTACTATGAAGGAGCTGCTGTAAGCATAGAACATTTCAAAAGCGCCAAAGACAGGGACAGCGCGCTTCAAAGCGGACGCCTTGACGGCGTTATCACCGACCTTCTCGCCGTACTCTTTGCCAATGACGGCGGCATAAAGCTGATTGTTCCCGCGAAAACCTACGGCGACATTAAACTGCTCACCTCGCGGAGTTCCAGCATAAAATCATTGAAAGAACTAAAGGATAAAAAAATAGGCCTTTCCACAAATACCATTATGGAATACACAGCCGACAAGATGCTTGCCTCGGCCGGAATACTGTCCATATCCAAGGCCGCCATTCCGCATATTCCGGCCCGCCTTGAGATGCTCAATGCCGGTAAAATTGATGTGACAATTTTACCGGAACCGCTTGCCGGCCTTGCGGAAAAAGACGGAGCGCTTACACTGTTAAACCTTGAGGGCATGAGCGAAGACATAAGCATAGGCGTTATCGCTTTTACAGAAAACGCGTTAAGGCTAAAGGAAGAACAAATCAAGGCGCTGTTCAAAGGATACAACAGGGCGGTGGATTACCTCGCATCGGAACCTCAAAAATCATACATTGATTTTGTCATAAAGACTCAGGGCTTTCCCGAAAATCTCGGCGATTCCATAAATCTGCCAAAATACGGAAAGGCGGAACTGCCCTCAGAAAAAAATTTCAACTCCGCGCTCAAATGGCTTAAAGACAAAAATCTTATCAAGGGCAGTTTCGAATACACAGATATTGTTGATGTGAATTTTTTGAGGCAGATGTGATCGACATAAGCAGCCTGAGTGTGCTGTATCAGAGAAAAAACCTAAGCGTTACGGCTCTTGACAATATCAGCATCCACATAGGCAGAGGCGAAATTTACACATTCATAGGCCCGTCGGGCTGCGGCAAATCGACCCTGCTTCATGTTCTCTCCGGAATCATAAGAGAATATTCCGGAACCGCGCTTATTGACGGCGCTCCCATTGACCCTAAAAAACAGCGCATAGGCCTTGTGCTGCAAAACTACGGACTGCTTCCATGGAAGACTGTCCTTAAGAACTGCCTTCTGGGTATAAAGATTAAAGACAGGGCGGCATCGCTTGATGACTACGGTGATTTTATAACAAAAGAGCTTGGCATAAACCAACTGCTTGACCGTTACCCCGGCGAAATAAGCGGAGGGCAAAAACAGCGTGTCGCCATAGCGAGGGCCTTCATCCTGCGGCCTGACCTTTTGCTCATGGACGAGCCCTTTTCCGCGCTGGATGCCATTACAAGAGAAGAAATGCAGGAGTTGTTTCTCAACATATGGAAGAGCAATCAGGTAACAACTGTTTTTATAACCCACAGCGTTGATGAAGCCCTATACCTCGGAAGCAAAATAGTAGTCTTTTCAAAGGCCCCAGGGCGCATTCTGGATATTATCAAGAACCCGTGTTTTATGAGTGAAGATGTAAGGAACCATAAAAATTATTACGAAATGGCCCGGAGGCTCCGTGATTACCTGAGGCAGGCAGGATGACCGCGAGGCATAAATGGCAGGGGCCGCTGTACAGCGCGCTGGTTGTGATTATACTGTGGGAAATTCTTTCGCTTATAATCGACCGCCCAATAGTTCCATCTCCGCAATCGGTATTTGTAAATCTTATAAAAATTTTTAGGCCGCGGATCGAAATCCACCTGCTATGCAGCTTAGGCCGCATAACTGCCGGCATTGCCGTTTCAATATTGCTGGGGGTGCCTCTCGGCTATCTCATGGGATACTATCCACGGGTTGACAAAGCGCTTTCTCCTCTCATATATTTTACCTATCCGGTGCCAAAGCTGGCGCTGCTGCCGGTGGTGATGCTGCTCTTCGGCTTGGGCGAGGCCTCGAAGCTGATTATGATAATAATGATAATAGTATTTCAGATTGTAATAACATCCCGTGACGCTGTAAAGGATATTCCCGAAGAAACATTCCGCTCGCTCCGTTCCTTAGGCGCGAGCCGGGCGCAAAAATTGACCGAGGTATTGATCCCGGCCTCCCTGCCCGAAATTCTCACGGCCTCAAGAATAGCGCTGGGAACCGCCGTATCGATTTTATTTTTTACAGAAACATTCGGCACGCAGTATGGAATGGGCTATTTTATCATGGATGCCTGGATGCGCGTGAACTACTTAGAGATGTATGCGGGAATTGTGACACTCAGTCTCATGGGATTTATAATCTTTGCCGTGATTGATTTTTTGGAAAGCATAATCTGCTCCTGGCGCAGTTGAAGGCAAAAAACGGGCAACTCCAGAAAGGGACTTCGCGGGGCAATACAGGAGGTGTTTCCGCGCGCCCGCATTCAGCTTTTCGCATAGGCCTGTTGGATGGGGCAACAGAGAAAAAAATACGAAAGAATTATCTCAAATCTTTCTCTTTTTTGCCGACTATTAATCTGTGAAAGTATTTTAATAGTGAAACGGAGAAAACATGACTAATGTTGTACATATATCCACTGCCGAGGCGCGCAGGGAAGTGCTTATC
>JAITPE010000159.1 GCA_031289575.1 Spirochaetia bacterium
CGCTGCTCAAAAAAGAAATTGAGCTTAACAAGATACAGAGAAAAATTTCGCAGAAGATTGATGAAAAAATGTCGGCGCAGCAAAAGGAGTTTTTTCTTAGAGAACAGCTCAAGGCTAGAAAAAAAGAACTTGGACTCGAGAAAGATGAGAAATCATCGGAGATCGAAAAATTTGAGACGCGCCTATCCGGCCTTGTGCTCAGCGATGAAGCAAAAACAAGAATCAACGAGGAATTGGACAAGCTGCGGCTTCGTGAAACGCAGTCTGCGGAAAACGGCGTAAGCCGAAACTATCGTGAATGGCTCACAACCCTTCCATGGGGAAAATTTTCCGAAGACAATTACGATATTGGCAAGGCCAAAAAAATTCTGGACCACGACCACTACGGGCTCGATGATATAAAGGAGCGCATTCTTGAATTCATAAGTACCGGCAAAATGAAAGGGAACATTACGGGTTCAATCATACTTTTTGTGGGGCCTCCCGGTGTCGGCAAAACATCAATCGGGAAGTCTGTCGCATCGGCGCTCAACCGGAAGTTTTTCCGTTTTTCGCTCGGCGGCATGCGCGACGAGGCTGAGATAAAGGGACACAGGAGAACTTATATCGGCGCTATGCCCGGAAAGATTCTGCAGAGCCTTAAGACTGTTGGTTTCGCGAATCCCGTAATAATGCTTGATGAGATAGATAAAATAGGCGCGAGTTTTCAGGGCGATCCGGCGTCGGCCCTTCTTGAGGTGCTCGACCCCGAACAAAATGTAAATTTTCTGGATCACTATATTGATGTGCGTTTTGATTTGTCCAATATTCTTTTTATAGCCACGGCAAATCAATTGGACACAATTCCAGCGCCTCTTCTTGACCGCATGGAGGTGATGAATCTATCCGGATACATTCTGCAGGAAAAATTTGAAATCGCGAAACGCTATCTTATTCCAAAACAGATTGAGGGTCATGGACTAAAGAAAAGCATGATTTCCATTGACGGCAGCGCCCTTAGGCTGATTATTGAAAATTATGCCAGAGAAGCGGGCGTCCGCAGCCTTGAGAATCACATCAAGAAGATTATGCGCAAGGCAGCGCGCCGTTTTGCCGAAGGCGAAACGGCGCCCGTCAAGGTGACCCGGGAAAACCTTGAGGAATTTCTCGGCAAGCCAAGATTTACAGATGAATCGCTGTACGATGAACAGATTCCTGGCGTGGTTTTGGGGCTTGCCTGGACAAGCCTTGGAGGAGCGACACTGTATGTCGAGGCGGCGGCTGTTTCCTCAAAGACTAAGGGTTTTAACCAGACAGGGCAGCTTGGAGATGTCATGAAAGAATCAAGCGAGATTGCCTATACCTATATCAGTTCGCGCGTGAAAGATTATGGCATTGACCCTGATTTTTTTGAGTCTAATATGATACATCTTCATGTGCCTGCCGGAGCCACGCCGAAGGACGGCCCGTCCGCGGGCGTGACTATGGCAACCGCGTTGTATTCGCTTGCAAGAAACAAGCCGCTAAAAAAACATATTGCGATGACCGGCGAACTCACAATAACTGGCAAAGTTTTGCCGATAGGCGGCCTTAGAGAAAAAACCATCGCGGCAAGAAGGGCAAATGTGAAAGCGATCATATTTCCTTATGAGAACAAAAAAGACTTTGATGAACTGCCCGATTATATCAAAAAAGGATTAAATCCGCATCCGGTAAATTATTTTGATGAGATACTCAAGATTGTTTTTTAAAAAATAAATCTGTTAAAAATATAAATTAAAGGTAGAATGATGGATCTGAATCTAAATAGAAGAAAGAGCCGAATAATAAATGACAACTTTCAGCTTAAGATTATTCTTTCAATAACCGGAGCGGTGATTATTGGATTTCTTGTTATTATCGCGCTTGTTATGATTATTCAATCTCAAAATAGCAGAATAGTTATTAAAAGCGGACGGAACATTATTACTGTCTGCGCCAGAGATACGCTTTTTATATCCTCTTTCATGGAAGACGCCTTTAAAAAAAATCCGTCCCCTGAGCTGTTTGAAGAAATGAAAAAAGAACATGATAATAATATGATGGTTATACAGGAAAATATAGAGCAAATGGAACTTATATCTAAAAGAAATTTTTGGATTATCAGTATTATTATTTTTCTGGTGTTTTTTTTCACCATTTTCCTTACCTGTTACCTGCGGCGGGTCACGTTTCATATTTCGGGGCCCATTTATGTTATGCAGAGGCAGATAAATGATATACTTGAGGGGCGTACTCCATTTTTCAGGGAACTCAGAGACAAGGATGAATTTAAGGATTTTTATAAATCTTTCCGCAAGTTAGTTGAGCCTAAAAATGATTAGAAAATTCTTCTGGGCTTAGAAATATATCCCGGGCGGCCTATTTTAGTAAAAACCATGAAACAAGCCGCAGCCGCGGCAAGAATAATTAAGGCTATAAGCGGAACCTTTATGTAATACGGCAATGCCCGCATTCCGGCGGCCGACACTATAGCGTACCGGCTGAAGTATGTGTTTTTGCGCGGAAAGATTTTGACAAAGCAATAAGAATCATCATCCGCTTCTATGCTAAAATTGAGTTCTTTATCAAAGGAATCCCTTGACTCTATTATTTTTTTAGACGCCGAAAGTACATCGGCCTGGAAGCCGGCGCTTTCCGCGGTAATATACAGATCATTGTGTCCGCTTTTTACGGGAAGGCGGTATGTACGTACGTGCTCGCCTTTGTGTACGGCGTCGCCTATCTTCGCCAAGATTTCCTGCTCTTCGGCTTTTCCCGCGGTTCTTTCAATAAGGTTATGAGCGGCAATCTTGTAGATATTGAAGCGCCTGAAGTCACTGTACAGCGTGTTGTGGTAACTTGTGTATAGTATTTCCCCGCGGCCCCTTTTGAATAAAACAGAAATAGGTCCTTCTTTTTCGCCTATGGGCGTGAGGTATTTTCCCTCGGCAATGACCTCGCCGTCTTTGACGCTTTCAACAGTTACCCAGCCGGCGTGGGTCATGTAAATCGCTGTTTGTTGTTCGCCGCAGAATACGGCGAGGTCTCCGCTGAGCCTTGCCTCGATTCTCCCTTCCTCGCCGAGGTGCGGATGGTTCGAAAAAAATTCAAACGGAGAAAATGCCGCTTGCAGATGCTTAAAGGCGAAGCCGGAAAAATAGGCGGCCCCTCCTTTCTTTACAAATAGGCTGATATTTTTGCCTATGAGTTCACTGTCTGTATCGCGAAACTTTCCCTTTAATGATACCGATGCTATGGAATTTCCGGATGGAATGATGGATATTTTTTCATGAACCGGAGGTTCCATTCCGCACGGAAAAAAAACCGCGCCGAAGCGCTGAAAGGTTTCTTCTTTTTCAAGATCGGTTATATCAATCACTTCATGCGGAATGCTGTATGTTGACAGTACTTTTTCCACAGGGTCAAACGTATCGCCGCCGACTACCGCTATAGAAAACTTGCCCGCGGCTGTTTCTTCCGCTTTTGAGCAAAATGTAAGCAGGCAGAGCAGTAAAAGCGGCGCGGCTTTTTTCATCGGCTTAGTTCCGGTTCAGTTTTTCAAGGCTTGTGCGAAGCTTTTCTATTGCCTGCGAGAACTCGTCACGCTTTGCCTTTTCTTTTTCTATTACATCCGAAGGCGCCTTGCTTATAAACTTTTCGTTGGAAAGCTTTGCGTTGACTTTATCCAATTCGGCCCGCGTTTCATTGAGTTCTTTCTCAAGCCTGGCGCGCTCTTTATCAAAATCTATCAGGCCCTTGAGCGGCAAATATATTTCGATGCCGTACATTACGGCCGATGCGTCCGTTTTATCCGGAACGTATTGCGGATCAATAGTGACGCTGTTGAGTTTTGCCAACGCCTTTATTTGCACGCTTTCCGCGTCAAGCATGCCGGCGAAATCGGCGCGCTCTGTTTTAAATACGGCGGCGGCCTTTACATCGGGCGCGATGTTCATTTCTCCGCGTATGTTTCTTATTTTGTAAACAGCCTCTTTGAAAAGCTCCGCTTTTTCGGACTCGGCGGCAAAGTCGAATTCCGGTTTTGCCTGAGGCCACGGGCTCACGATTATGGGCGGCTCGGATGGATCCTTTATTTTATCCCATATTTCTTCTGTTATGAATGGCATAATGGGATGCATTAGTTTGATCGTGTTCTTTAAAATATAAAAGAGTACCTGCTTAGCGGCTTCGGA
>JAITPE010000162.1 GCA_031289575.1 Spirochaetia bacterium
ATGAAAACAGGTCCATTTTACACCGGTCTTGTTTGATTTTTCCGCCCGAGCGCAGGCGTTTTCTTATGTGACATAATCAGTAAAACAGGATATAACGCAAGTACTTTTTACAAAGACGCTTACGGCTCTGACCCCGCGGGGTCAGAGCCGTAAGTAGCGCCTTCCTATTTTTTAAACACGCCGCCTATGCTGTATTTGTACACATAGTCAAAAAGATCGGCCGCCTCTTTGCCTTCAACAATTGTCGGCTGCGAACTGTTGTACATTAAATACGGTATCAGCTCGGTCTGGACATGGCGCTTGCCGTAAAAGTGATGCCTTGCTATAAGGCCCCGCCTGTGGTTTATTGTCTGCATTTGATCAAAGAGAAAGTTTCCAAGGCCGTACGATATAAAGCGATTCCTGTAGAACTCAAGCCCCATTGCCCTGTGAGCCGACGACGAAACCATGATGTGCGCCCCAAGATCGGCAGCCCTGTGGAAATAGCCGGTCTGTTCTTTGTGCGGAACAGGGTTATCCTCATTGCCCCACTGCACCGTGACAAAAACAATATCGGCGCGGCTTACAGCCTCTTTCACCGATTTGTCAAACAGCCCGGCGGACAGCTTTGCCGCGCCGGCTCTGTTTTCGGCAGCCCATGCCTTGTCGGGCCCCCACTGATTTGAACCGGTGAAGGCGAACACAATATCCTTCACGCGCATATAGAGAACAGATTCGGCCTCGGCCTTGTTTCTTCCGCCGCCGAAAAATTTCATGCCTTCTTTTTCGTAGAGGTCAATCGTCTTCGCGTTCGCATCGGCCCCATAGTCGTTGTTGTGATTGCCGGTGAGTTCTATAACATCAAATCCGGCGTATTTTAAAATATCAAAATATTTTGCCGGCGAACAAAACTGCATGCGGTCGGGCAGAGGGTAGGTACAATTTTCGGTAAAGCTCACCTCGTTCGATGTAAGCGCGATGTCGGCCGAAGCCGTCAAATGCCTCACTCCTTTGATTGGGCGGCTGATATCTCCGTGCTGTTCAACCGCCCGTATGAATGCGCGGCTCATGGCTGTTACGCCGGTTTGCACAACGCTTACATGGCTTTCATCGCGAAAGGGCTCAGCGTATTTTTTTAACAGCGGATACTTTCCTCCGCTCAACGCAAAGCCGCTTTCAAGCTTTCCCCACGGATAAAAGCCGTCGAGCGGAAGAAGTTTCATGGTGGGTACAAGGCCGCGCAAATCGGAGATGAGCAAGGCGTTTTTGTCTGATGACGGAGGCGCCTTAACCGCGTCGCATTCCTTGAAAACAAGCCGCGGATATTCCTTCGCGGCAAGTGACGCGATATTTTTATCAACATATATGTTGATTCTATAGGGAATACCTGTGCTATCTCCATTTAAAATTTTCCAAGCCGCGGATGAGCTTATGCCTGCGGTACGCGAGGCGTAGTGAAGCTGAAACAAAATCGGACCTCCGCTTTCGGCGGCGCCGACAAAAGCCGTAAACAGAACGGCCGCGGCCGAAATAGCAATCGTAAAAAAAATCGCTGTTTTAATTTTTTTTATTGCAAATATTCCTTTCATTTTCTGTATTATGTCTCTATTAAGTTTTATAAGTTTTACTTGACTTTATTTGTAATGAGTCATTCATTTCAAGAATAATTTTTCCGTAACGAGGCTAAAATGAACTGGCGGATATCAGTCCTTTTGATGACTCTCGCATGTACCGCTTGCGCGGCATCAGAAGCATACAATACCGATACGGGAGCCCCAATGCTGGGGAAACCCCTCATCAAAGAAAAAAACGAAAAAAACACCATTTTCAACAAAACAGCCATGCTGCTTGCCGCTCTTCCGCTTGGCGATGACTCCATGAAAGCATTTACACAGAGCGAATTCTACCAAACGTACCGTGAAACAATCGACAAAAACTGGATCAAGTTCGCCGGCAACAGGGAACTCATAGCGCGTTGGCGTGACGCGAATCTGAGTCCCTCTTACAGCAAGGCGGTCTTCTATCCTTTCAGCGGCCCTGATGTTCTGCATGCCCTCACATTTTATCCGCAGGCAAGAGAAATAGTGATGTTCGGCCTTGAACCGACAGGCGGCATTCCCGATGCCGGCAGCGCAAATCCGTTAGACCAACACCTTTGGCAGCTTCTAAACAGCCTCAACTTCTCTCTCAACAAATCGTTCTTTGTAACTAAAGATATGGGCAATAACATAACACATTCATCTCTCAATGGAATAACGGCAGTCATGTTTTTCTTTCTATCACGCGGCGGCTATGATGTTCTTCAGGCCGAAGAGATTAATATCTTAGAGGATGGTTCAATCGAACGGGGAGCCGCGCCCAAAAATAAAGGAAATGTAAACGGCGTTGAGATTCTGTTCACAGAAAAGGGCGGCAGGGACATAAAGAGAGTATATTATTTTACGATAGATATAAATGACGCCTCGCCGCAGTTCGAAAGATTCGGCAGGCATATGAGTAAATATCCGCCATGTGCGACAATTATAAAGTCGGCATCATATTTAATGAGATGGGAAAACTTTTCAAAGATCCGCGGCTTGGCGCTTCGGAACAGCGAATCGATAATCGAGGATGATTCCGGAATACCTTACAAATATTTCAAGGGTAACAGCGAATGGAAGGTTACGCATTTCGGAAAATATCACAGGCCGATCGGTACATTTGAAATCAACTATCAGAAAGATCTTGATCAAGATAACAGAGCGTATTCTGTAGTGACCATTCCATTTGTCTACGGGTACGGGTATGGGTTCAGCGATATGACGTATCATCTCTTGCTGGCCGTAAAGGCTAAACCGGATAAAAAATAGGCGGCACATTGCGCAAAAAAATAACAATCGCCCTGCTTCTGATTCTTTCCGCGCTGCAAAACCTCAGCGCAAATGAGACACAAACGTATCCGTATAATTTTGTTCATGAATCTTTTGATAATCCGTCACTGCTTAAACTCCGCGAGCTCTACGACTTTGACGAATACATACTGAGCGGAAAAACCGAGTACGAGCAGATGACTCTTCTCAAGGATTGGGTATACACAAAATTACAGTACGGCTTTAAAAGTCCGGTTCCCGAACTGAGAGACTCGCTTGAGATACTTAGATTAGCCGGCGAAGAAACAACTTTTCTCTGCTCGTCATACGCCGCGCTCTACCTGCAATGCGCCCTCAGCATGGGTTGGACAGCGCGCTACATTTTTCTGCAGCGTCCTACAGGCAAGCAGCACGCCTCTGTTGATATATGGAGCAACCGGTACCGAAAATGGATATACATGGACCCTACATGGAATATTCATGTAGAAGAAAAGGGCGTGCCGCTGTCTATCATTGAGATACGCCGGCGCTGGCTCAGTAAAAAATACCGCTCAATGAACTTTGTGTTTTCAAGCGGAAAAAAAGCGGTGCGCTTCAACAAATCAAAGTTTCCTTTCCGGAAAGGCAGCTCCGAGTTATGGCGCAACATGCCAATAGACGCCAAGTGGCTTTCATATACATGGGGGATAGGGGTAGTAGGCAGAAACGATTTATTCAGCGACAGCAATATATGGTCTAAAATATACATAATAAAAGACAAATATAACGCAAAGAGCAAAAAATGGGCTCTCAGGAAAAGAGAATCACTGCCTGTCTCCATTCTCTTTTCTATGTGCAACATACCATCGTACACAATAAGAACTATCAAGGAAGACCCGCAAAACCGCGAAATAAAATTAATACACAACACAAAGAAAAGCTTTACACCGTCGTTTGATCATTTTGAAATTGAAATCAACAATGAGTGGGTGACTACCGAAAGCAAATTTATTGCCGGCAAAAAAAAAATAGCAAGCGGAATAAAAATCAGGACTGTTAACACAATGGGCGTAGCAGGCCCCACAGTTATTATAAAGAGCAAATAGGAGAAAATAGGAGGTAACAATGGCCGACCATCTGCCGGAACGCGGCGAAATAGAAGAAAAATACCGCTGGGATCTGTCTCCCTTGTTTACGGATGAATCCGAATGGGAAAAACTTTTCGGCGAAATAGAAAATTCAATAGACCGCTACGAAACATTCAAGGGCACGCTCCATGAATCGTTTGAAAAGTTCCGCGCGGCCGTTGAGTTTGATACCGAAATTTCAAGAAAAATTGACAGGCTGTATGCGTACGCTCATCTCAAAAGCGATGAGGATAAATCGGACCAGCGGTATCTCGCGCTCTACGAGCGCTCTATAAGCCTTTATACTAAGTGCGCGGAACTCGCCAGTTTCATGACACCTGAGATTCAGTCCATTCCTGATGGTCTCATGGCCGCTTACACATCAGAGCCGGCAATGAAAGACTATGTATTTTTCTTTGAAAAAATCCTCCGCTACAAGCCTCACACCCTTTCTCCGGAGGTTGAACAAATTTTGGCCATGGGAGGCGAAATAGCTCACGCGCCGTCACAAATTTTCAGTCAGTTAGACAACGCCGACCTTACATTTGGAACAATCGAGGACGAATCCGGAAAAAACGTTGAGCTGACACACGCAAGCTTCTCATCGCTGCTCATAAGCCGCTCGCGCGAGGTGAGAAAGAAGGCGTTTTTTCAATATTATGACAGCTATGAAAAACACAAAAACACAATAGCCGCCTCGCTGTCGTTCTCGAACAAGAAGGATTCCTTTTACGCAAAGGCGCGCGGATTCAAAAACTGCCGCGCGGCTTCTCTTTTTTCCGACAACATTCCCGAAAACGTTTACGACAATCTTGTAGATACTGTGAGAAAAAACACGGCGCCGCTTTTTAAATATTTGAAATTCCGAAAAGAAGCCTTGGGGCTTGATGAATTGCATTTCTATGACACGTACGTTCCTATAGTCGGCGGCATAGACTTTAAGATGAGCTACGAAGAGGCCGCCGAAACCTGCGTGTCGGCGCTTGCGCCTCTCGGCGCGGAATACTGTTCTGTTTTAAAAGACGGACTTTTGGGCGGATGGGTCGACCGCTTTGAGAACAAGGCCAAGCGGAGCGGCGCCTACTCATCGGGCTGCTATGACTCGCCGCCCTATATTTTAATGAACTATAGGGATGACAACATCAACAGCTTGTATACGCTTATACACGAAGGCGGACACTCAATGCATTCATGGTACTCAAAGAAAAATCAGCCCTACATAAGCCATGATTACACAATTTTTGCCGCGGAGGTTGCCTCAACATTTAACGAGACGCTTCTTTCTCACTATCTGCTTGATAAGTACGCGTCCGACCAAAAAATGAAAGCTTTCATCCTCAACCGCGAAATTGACAATATACGCGCAACTCTGTTTCGCCAGACAATGTTTGCCGAATTTGAAAAAATATCTCACGCGCTGAGTGAATCGGGACAGCCCTTGACCCTTGATGTAATTACCGGAGAATACCGCTCTTTACTCAAAGCCTACTTCGGGGACACGCTTGTCATTGATGAACCGCTGAGCCTTGAGGGGCTGCGCATTCCTCATTTCTACACCGCGTTTTATGTCTATAAATACGCGACAGGAATATCGGCGGCAATCGCTCTCGCCGACGCGGTTCTTTCCGGCGGAGACGACGCGCGCGG
>JAITPE010000239.1 GCA_031289575.1 Spirochaetia bacterium
TTTTTACTCAAATCTATAGCCCTCACAACGCCCATCAAATCGGAGCGCATTAAAACAATGTCCGCCGATTCTATCGCCACATCGGTACCGGAACCGATTGCGATTCCGGTATTGGACTGGGCGAGCGCGGGCGCGTCATTTATTCCGTCGCCCACCATAGCCACTACGCGCCCGCCGCGCTGCAGCTTCTTTATTTCATCGGCTTTTTCATGCGGCAAAACCTCCGAAAGCACATGCCCAATTCCAAGCTGTAACGCTATGGCGTCTGCCGTGCGCTTATTGTCCCCGGTAATCATCGCAAGTTCGATTCCCATTTTCTTAATGCTTTCGACAGCCGCGAAGCTGCTCTGTTTAAGGGAATCGGCCGCGGCTATTATTCCGGCGGCCTTGCCGTTAAGGGCGACAAATATCGGCGTTTTGCCCTGGGCCGATAGGGCCTGTGATTTCTCCTCAAGACCGCCAAGCGAAATGGAGTATTCCTCCATGAGCTTGCGGTTGCCGGCAATGAGGGCGGCGCCGCCGACATCCGCGATTATGCCGAGCCCTGCAAGCGAGCGGAACCCGCCCGCTTGCAGGGCCTCCGTCACGCGCGCGTCATGAGCTATGGCGCGCGCGAGAGGATGGTTCGAGCCGGCTTCGGCAGCGGCTGTAACATTCAGGAGATAGTCCGCGGTTATGGACGAATCAGCGGTTATAATATCGGTCACACTCGGCACGCCCTCTGTCAATGTGCCGGTTTTATCAAACACAATCATATTGACCTTATGCGCGCCCTCTAAAGCCTCTCCGTTCTTGATGAGAATTCCGTTTTCGGCGCTCTTGCCGGTTCCCACCATGATCGCCGTAGGGGTAGCAAGGCCGAGCGCGCACGGGCAGGCTATGACTAATACGGAAATAAATATCGTAAGAGAGAACCCGGCGTCCCTTGTGCCAATGTACCACGCCGCTCCGGATACAAGCGCTATTAGGCAGACTACCGGCACAAAGTACGATGATACAACATCCGCAAGGCGGGCAATCGGAGCCTTGCTGCCCTGCGCCTCTTCCACTAATTTTATAATCTGCGCGAGAATGGTGTCGCCGCCTATTTTTGAGGCGGTGAATTTTATAAGGCCGTTTGTGTTTATTGTGGCGGCGTATATGTTATCTCCGGGTTTCTTGTCAAGCGGCATGCTCTCACCGGTGAGCATGGACTCATCAACAGCGGCAAAGCCATCTGTAATGACTCCGTCAACCGGCGCCTTCGCGCCCGGCTTGACCACAACCGTGTCGCCTATTTCCACATCCTCAACGCGAATCTCTTCCTCCGCTCCGCCGCGCATTACAAAGGCGGTTTTGGGAGCAAGCTCCATGAGTTTTCTTATTGCCGCGCCTGTTCTTCCCTTCGATACAGCCTCGAGCGATTTGCCCAATAGTATGAGTGTGATAATTACCCCGGCTGTTTCAAAATACAGCGACTCAACAGCGGCCGCGCTGCCCTTCCATATATCAACCGTGTTGTACAGGCTGTACGTGAAGGCGGAGATTGTGCCTATGGAAATCAGGGAATCCATATTGGGGCTGCGCGCGAAAAGAGCTCTGGCCCCGGACACATAGAACCTGAAGCCAACAGCAATAATCGGAATAAGGAGAAACAGCTCGGATAGCGCATAGGCCAACGGGTGGTGCATGGGGTGAAGCCTGCTTGGGAACGGCAGATTCAATTCGAGCATGGGAACCATTGCAATATAAAGAAGGGGCAGCGCGCATACAGAGGCGGTGATAAATTTTGCCCACATCAGCCTTATTTCCCCGCGTTTACGTTTGTATTCGCTCTCGGCGCTTGCCGCGTCAAGCGCATGGTAACCGAGTTTATTGATGGTTTCCTTTATGGCCGAAACCCTTGTTTCACCGGGATCATAGTATACTGATGCCTTTTCGTTGGCCAAATTAACCGTTACATGTTTGACGCCGTCCATCTTCCGGATGGCCTTTTCGATGCGCTGCGAGCAGGCGGCACAGCTCATGCCTCCTATAGGAATAGTTACAATTGCCTGATCTTCGCTGTTTTCCATGGATTTTCTCCTTGTTTTGCGGCTATTTTCCATTATTGTACCCATTATCTCTTTTGGGAACACTATAATCTATATTTTTTTTAAAAAAATCATTTTGTTGATAAAAATAATTGACTTAGGGAGTGTATTTTTATATTTAATACTTAATTTCTTAATATTAAGGAGTAATTATGGAAATCAGTTTTACCGAAATAGGGGAACACAAAATTATGCAGGTCGCCGGCGAAGTTGACCTCTATAATGTAAGTGAACTTAAAAAAGCACTTTTCAGTATTACCGACGGGCAGTATACAAGTGTTGTTGTCGATATGGCCAATATAAACTATATGGATTCATCCGGAATTGGAGCGCTTGTTGCAGGCCAAAAAAAGATGAAAGCGCTGAACGGTAAATTTGCCCTCATGAGTATACACGATGATGTTTTAAACATCCTCAGGCTTGCCACTCTCGATAAATTCTTCAAAATTTATAGCACTAAAGACGAACTGGTATAATCAAGAAAACAATAAATAAGCCGGATTTTCCCCCAACATTCTACGCATCTCTTTTAAAGACTACAACAGTCATGTCGTCATGCGGCGGAACATCCTGCTTAAAATTGTCAACATCCTCCACAAGGATTCTGACAAACTCATCCGCAGACAGGTCGTGCTTGTCCAAAAGCATCTGGTGTACGCGGTCAATTCCGTACTCCTCTTTCGCGGCGTTGCGCATCTCGCTGACACCGTCGGTAAACATTATTATAATATCCCCTGGGGCGAGCTGTACTTTAGCCTGCAGGTACTGAACCTCGCCCATAATGCCTATAGGCATTCCGTCTAATTTTGTCGCGGTGAAAATACCTTTTTCCGACCTGTAGCAGTAGAGCGGGCCGTGCCCGGCATTGGAAAATGAAAGTTCCTGTTTTTTTCTGTCGTATATGAAAAAGAACAGCGTGGCAAATTTGTCGATGGCAAAATCCGCGCTGAGAGAATCATTGATTGCCGTTACAACACCGGCGCAGTCAATATCATCCCTCTTGATGTATGTGACAAAAACCGTCCGTATCATGACCATAACAAGCGAAGCCGGCAC
>JAITPE010000271.1 GCA_031289575.1 Spirochaetia bacterium
AGAGGGAAAGATATGAAAATAGAATTTGTCGGCGGCGCCAGAACGGTTACCGGTTCTTCTTATATTATCAAAGACCATGATTTTACCATAATGGTAGATTGCGGCATGTTTCAGGGCAAAGAGGAATTGCGCAACAGAAATGCCATGCATCTCATATACGCCCCTGATAAAATAGACATTCTGCTTTTGACCCACGCGCATATTGATCACAGCGGCCTTATTCCTAAATTAGTAAAGGAAGGCTTTAAAGGAAAAATATTCGCGACCAAAGCGACATCCGACCTCTGCGCCGTAATGCTGCCCGACAGCGCCCATATTCAGGAGATGGATATAAAACAGGTGAACCGCAAGAATAAAAGGCTTGAGCGCAGCCTGATTCCGCCCCTGTATACATCCGAAGACGCCGAGAAGGCCGTGAAGCATTTCATTCCTGTTTCTTACAACGAAATCATAGAGATTCATCCGCGCATAAAAGTACGCTTCCGTGACGCGGGGCACATTTTGGGCTCGGCCTTTATTGAAATGTGGATTGATGAAAAAGGCAAACAAAAAAAGGTCGTTTTCTCGGGCGACCTTGGCCCCAAGGGACAGGCCATTATCCGCGATCCCGATATTATTGACGAGGCCGATTTTCTGCTCATCGAGTCAACCTATGGCGACAGGCTTCACAAATCAAAAGAAAATACGTATATAGAATTTAAAAACATTATCACCGAGTCGGTGAATAAAAACGGAAACCTCATCATCCCCGCTTTTGCCATAGAACGCACGCAGGAAATAATCTACACCTTGGCGAAGATGATGAAGAGCAGGGAAATACCCCCCATTCCTGTTTATATTGATTCGCCTCTTGCTATATCGGCTACAGAAATTTTCCGCAATAATCCAGAATGTTTCGACAGAGAGACCCTTGCGATGCTGACAACCGGCCAAAGCCCGCTTGATTTTGGCGGCCTTCACTTTGTGCATTCAACAGAAGAATCAAAGCTGCTGACAAAAACCGCGCGCGGTTCCATGATAATATCGGCAAGCGGAATGTGTACGGCCGGCCGCGTCAAGTACCACCTGAGAGAGAACCTGTACAATCCTCATTCGAGCGTAATATTTGTAGGCTTCCAAGCGGAGGGAACACTCGGCCGCCGTCTCATTGATGGAGCCGAAAGGGTAAGCCTCTATGGAGAAGATGTGCTTGTCAGGGCAAAGATTCACACCCTCGGCGGTTTTTCTGCGCACGCCGACCGTAACGGACTGCAAGAGTGGCTTGCGAATATCTCCAATCCCGGCCTTGAAATCTTTGTGGTTCACGGCGAGGCGGATGCCGCTTTCAGCTTCGCCTCTTTTATAAAAGAATCTTTGCATCTCTCAGCCCATGTTCCTCATTGGGGAGAAATTGTTGACTTCGATACAATGGAGTCCCAAACCGCGTCTTACGGAAGCAGTGATACTTACAGCGCTGTGGATTTTGAACTTGAGAACCTGCTCAAGATGCTCGGGGAACTAAAAGAAAAATCCCAAAATATAAACAGCTCGCTTGTTGATAAAAACAGAATTAAAGATGAACTGCAGGATGTTAAAGCCATGCTTTCGGCTATAAAGGACAGAATATGAAACCCTTTTTGCTGGCGCTCATTTTGCTGATTACAGCCTGCAACAGAGGAGATGATATACTTTTTTGTGAAGGTACCAAACCCGATGGCAGCGGAACCGTATGCGGAAAAGTATTTTCTACCGGCGAGTTTACCGCGGTATATAAAAACAAAAAAAATCCCGAAGCGGACAAGTTTGATTTCGCGATATATGAGACTGTGCGGCAAAGACAAAGAATAGACACAATAACATCCCCTGTAAAAGCAGGCTCAAAAACCGTAACCGCCGATCTGTCTATCTACAATCCCGGAAACTACGAGATCGAAGTCATTTTGAACGGCAATGTTGTGGCAAAGAGCAATCTGCAGATAGTGGACGAGTAATCAGGCGTTTTTCTTCTCTTTCTGTTTTTTTTCTTCCCTGTAAAAAACTATTACAAGCATCACAGCGCCTACAACAATGCAGGTATCGGCAATATTAAAGGTCGGCCACCTGTAGACCCCATCAACGCCTATGGATATAAAATCCACAACACCGGGGCGGCCGGCCAAAAGGCGGTCAATAATGTTTCCTACGGCGCCCGACGCGATGAGAGCCATTGCCGCGCAGAAGAGTGTGTTTTTGTTTTTTTCGTAGACATAGTAGGCAAGCATAAGAAAAAGCACAATGAAGGATATAATGAGAAACATGTTTTTGTATCCCTGAAATATTCCAAAAACGCCCCCTTCATTATAAACAAGGGTTATGCGCAAAAAGCCGCCCAAGAAGTCCACTCTGTCAAAGTAGCTGAAGTTTTTTACTATGAAAGCCTTGCTTGCGATATCGCCTATAAGGGCGGATGCGAGAATGATTGCTGCGTAAATGTTTTTTTTCATAATCACCATTATTATTTAGTAAAATTTGACTTTTTTGCCCCGCCAACGCGCAGTTCTAATACAAAATCATATGTTATTTTGAAATTCAACTAATCTTTCCCATTTATCAGCTAAATTATATTTTTTTAAGATAATCATTAAATCATGTTTATTATATTGATTTTCTTCTATAACTAAAAGGAGTCTTCTTGTATATTTCGATTTATTTAACCAGAGCATAATGGCAATTAAATATTCTAATGAAAATATTTTAATTTGCTTTTCTGAAATAGTTTTAACTTTTGCGGTGTCGAAAGCTTCTTGTTGCAGATTATTACCCGGCATTAAAAATTGAATAGGATTCTCTTTTATAATAATCCATTCTCTTTCAACTTTTGCACTATATTCCTTTTGGAGATAATAATAGATATCAGATAAATCAAAAATACTACTCTGTTTCTTAATACTTATAAAAATATCTATATCCTCTGTATAGAATGAAGGAGATGTATAGTAAAGTAATGCAGCAGCTCCTCCCAATACGTAATCATCTATTAAATTTTGCTTTACTAAATCATCAAGTACAGAAATAAAGTTAAATTTAGTCATTTCATTAATCCTTGATTTCCCAAAAAATTCTGCTCTTTCTTGCAGTCTTGTGAGTATTTCTAATTTCCTATCATAAGAAAAATTGATAGATGTCTTATTATATTCATCCTTTGCTTTAGTTATCTTATCTATATCATAGTTCATTTTCTATTACCCATTCCTTTATTTCGGAGAACAGCCTGCGTATAAAAATTTTATCCTTAATCATAATTTTCCGGCTCTACAGGCTTTTTACAACATCTGTGCATCTTGGACAGAGTTCGGGATGTTCACTGTCGGAGCCGAGGTTGTCGTAATAGTTCCAGCAGCGGATACACTTTTTGCCTGTAGTTCTCGCCGCGCTTACAGATGAGCAGTCATAATCGGCCATCTCGGATTTTTTTTCGTTAGTCAGCACGGCTTTGGCGATTTGCAAAAACCGCCTAAAGTCATCACCCATGCTTATGCAAAGGCCGCGGACAAGCTCATCCTTAATGAAGATTCTTACATCGGCCTCCTGCGGCAGTTTAATCTTTCCTTCTTTGCGGATGATTTCCAATGCCTTGAGCACATCTTTTATTATATCTACAACCTTTCCGACGCCTTCCTCAACCTCAGGATTATTATAGGCCTCGTTGAGAGTGTAATATGTCTGCATGTGAACCGAGCCGGGCTTTGACAAAAACTTCCATATTTCCTCGGCAGTGAACGCGAGTATGGGCGAAACAAGGCGCGCCAAGGATTCGTTTATTTCGCGCAAAACAGTCAGGTTCGCGAGGCGCTTCTTGGAGTTCTTTGCCTCGACATAAAGAATGTCCTTTGATATGTCAAAGTATATTGATGACAGCTCTACCGCGCAGAAGTTCATCAACCGGCGGTAAACCATGTGGAACTCATAGTTCTCGTAGTGCTCAATTATTTTACGCGATAATTCATAGAGCTTGTGAAGCATCCATTTATCTATGCTTTCAAGCTCATTATACGGCAGCATGTCTTTTTCGGAGAAGTCCGATATGTTGCCGATGAGAAACTTAAAGGTGTTTCTGATTCTGCGGTACGAATCCGCAACCTGTTTTATCATATCCATGCCGATGCGCATATCATTGCGGTAATCTTCGGATGAAACCCACAACCGCAGAATATCCGACCCGTACTGTGAAATTATTTTTTCCGGAGGAATAACGTTTCCCAAGGATTTGCTCATGGCCTTTCCTGTGTCATCCAAAAGAAATCCATGAGTTATAACCGTACCAAAAGGAGCCGCGTCCCTAAGGGCAAGCGCGGGCCAAATGGATGACTGAAACCAGCCCCTGTGCTGATCGCTTCCCTCTAAGTACGAATCCGCAGGCCAGCGGTGCCCCGCCCGCTTGTCTAAAACCGCAAAATGTGAAACTCCCGAATCGAACCACACATCAAGAATATCATATTCCTTTACAAAGTCTTCGCTGCCGCATGAACATTTTGTTCCTTCCGGAATAAGACTCTTTACATCATCGGCATACCATATATCAAGATTCTTTTCGCGCGCGAGTTTCGCGAAGTACTCAATACTTTCCGCCGTCATGAGATTGCTGCCGCACCGCTCACACCTGAAAGAAGGAATCGGCACTCCCCATGAGCGCTGCCTTGACAGGCACCAGTCCGGCCTTGATTCGGCCATGCCCCTGAAACGTGATTCGCCCCATGACGGAACCCAGCGCGTTTTATCAACCGCCTGCAGGCATTTTTGCCGCAGCCCGTTATGATCAATGTTCAAAAACCATTGCTCGGTTGCCCTAAAAATAAGCGGCTTGCGGCAGCGCCAGCAATGGGGATAGGAGTGCTCAATTTTTTCGCTTAAAATAAGAACGTTCTTTTCTTTTAGTATTTCGATGATTTTGCCGTTGGCGTCAAAAACATTTACTCCTTTCATGGGAGCGTAGTCATCGGTGAAACAGCCGTTGTCGTCAACCGGACAAAAGACTTCCAGCCCGTAACGGAGGCCGGCAATGTAGTCGTCATGTCCGTGCCCGGGGGCGGTGTGAACAATGCCGGTTCCCTGCTCAAGCGTAACATGGCCGCCGAAAATAACCTTTGATTCGCGGCTGATAAACGGATGATTAACCTTGAGTCCCTCAATCGCCGCGGTGTCGAGCGGCCACTCTCCCTGTGCCTGTGAGCCGATGACCTTTTCCATTTGCTCAAGAAGGCCCTTGGCCAATACATAGTATTCATCGCCGAACTTGAATATGCCATACTGGAATTCCGGGTGAAAACATACAGCCAAATTTGCCGGAAGCGTCCACGGCGTTGTTGTCCATATAACAACAAATGTTTTGCTCTTGTCTATCTCGTTTATGGAGATTGATGATTCATCAACTGGGAATTTCACATATACGGCATCCGATGTATGGCTGCCGTATTCGACCTCGGCCTCGGCAAGGGCTGTGACACAGTTGGGGCACCAGTAGATCGGTTTTTTGCTGCGGTATATATATCCCTCTTTGAATAGTTTGCCGAATATATCAACAATATCAGCCTCGTAATCCTTGCTCATTGTAAGGTACGGGTGTTCGTAGTCGGCCAAAACTCCAAGGCGTTTAAACTCCTCCATTTGAATATCAACAAACATTTCCGCGTTGGCGCGGCAGCCCTCACGGATTTCGGCCGTGGTTTTATTCTTACTGCCCGGTTCTTTTGTAACATTGAGTTCAATGGGCAGCCCGTGACAGTCCCAGCCCGGAACATACGGCACGCGGAAGCCCTGCATGGTCTTGTGTTTTATAATGATATCTTTAAGAATCTTGTTGAGGGCGTGGCCGGTGTGGATATGCCCGTTTGCGTACGGCGGCCCGTCGTGCAAAAT
>JAITPE010000284.1 GCA_031289575.1 Spirochaetia bacterium
GATATGAGTGTGGTGACATCGGAAGGCGCCGCTCCGGGGTACGAGGTGCGCACAACTACTGTTGGAAAGTCAATCGTAGGCAGCAGATCAAGGCCTATATTTCTATAGGATATTAAACCAACTATAAGAATAACAAGCACTATACAAGTGATGAATATAGGGCGCTTTATCGCGAGTTTTGCCGAATTCATATTATTTTCTCCATTTATTACTATTTACTATTTATTACTATCTTATTACTGTATTGCGTCCATATAGTCTATATAGCTGCTTATGAGCTGATACTTTAGAGTAAATATAGCGGTATTTGTTGCTGAAATTTGATTTTCGGTCGTTATTACATACGAGAGATGCAATCGTCCCTGACCGTATTTCCTTCTCTCCGTGGCAAGCTGACGCTGCAGCGCCGCGAGATAGGCGGTTTTCTGCTTCAGCAGTTCCTTTGTGCCCGCCGCCGAGTTGGATATATTGGAAAGAGCCTTCTTGTAGTTGTTCTCCGCTATGTTTTTTTCGTAGCCGAGGGACTGCAGTTGAATTTCAATATCCTTGAGTTCTCCCTCGGCTAAGTTGCTTCCGAGGTTATAGACAAATTCGAAGCCTATTCTCCAGTCGTTTTCGCTAAAGCGGCTGAATTTTTCTGATGATTCATTCGTAAGATTCTTCCGGGTGTACGCGCCTGTTACGTTCAGTTCGGGCAGGGTCCTGTTCTCGAAAATTCCCTTTGAATGGGCGAGCCTGTCCATAGTCATGTTGAGCATTTTGGCTGATGATGTCTTCGAAAAATCAACGAAGTCATAGACGTGTTCATTGGATTTGGCAAAGAACTCATCAAAATCATCCTGATTTGGTTCAAGCGCGAAGGCATTTATATATAGAGAGAGATAGTGTTCTATATTATTGAGGATGATTAAGTCGCTTTCAAGCTGCTGTTGATAGTCGATCAACGTGGCGACCGTTCTCTGATAGTCGTCTTCCTCACTGATCCCAGCCTGGTAGTTGCGCCTCACCTGATTGAGCTGGGTCTGGGCACTGGCGATGGATTTCTTGCTGTTTTGGATCTTTTTCAGCGTGAGTATCCACTCGAAGTACAGTTTTTTGTACGTGTTAAGCGACATCTTATTGTTTTCGATCAGCCTGACCTTTTCAAGATCGACCTTCATTTCGGCGTCTTCCTCGGTGTAGCGGTCAACCTTTCCCAAAAAGTTGTACAAAAGCGGCTGCTTAAGGGTTACGCCTATATATGGAGAGTATACGTAACTGTCTATGGGGCCTGCCGGCGGCGGAGAAGGCGGATAGACTCCCTCATAGCCTGTCTGCCCGTAGCCTCCGTTTACGCCTACGATTGTACCTGTAGTGGTAAACTTTTTGGTAAGCGCCGCCCCAAGCTGTGTATCGACATAAGCAAAGGGCTTTGTGCTGTCGGATGACAGCTGGGCAGTTGACGAGCGGTTGGCGTTCGCCGTAAGTGTGATATCGCTCAGCGCACGGGCCTTTTTAAGGGCGTTTTCCTCTGCCAGCAGATTTATTCCGTTGGCCTTGAGTTCGGGCAGAGAAGATATAACAGAATCAATATACTCGTTATATTTCAGCGGCGCCTTCTCGGTTTGGGCCAAGACGCCGACTGCGGCAGAAATAAAAAGCGGAAATAAAATTTTCTTTAACATATTGCCTCTGATATAAATTTTTTAGTATTGTAGCATAAAAACATTACATAAATATGACTTAAATGTAAAAAAAAGGATACAATTGTAAAAAAACACATTTTGCCCTTTCCGCACTTGGAAAAAAGCTCAAACTATCAACCGTATAACCTTTGTCAAGGGATTAATGCCAAAAATGAACAAACTCCATTTTTGTCTTAGATGATCCCTATATTATAAGACAAGAATGGAGTAAAAATATTTTAGAAAATGTTTGAAATAAATCAAAAAGAATACGCTAAACATGAAAAAAAGTGGAAAAATGATGTTTCTTGTACCAAAATGCCGGCTGTTGCCGGCACGTCACTTACCTGTTGCTGTCATATATATACTTTATCCCCTTCATGGTAAGCATCGGATCAGTTACAATGCTTCTTTCCATATGTGGAGACAACACTCCGGCAAACCCTCCCGTGAAAATTACTCTAAAGCTTCTGCCGTAGCTTTTTTCTATGCGTGATATTACGCCCTCAAGCATGGAGATCCATCCGTAGAAGAAGCCCGCTTTCAGCGCGTCCGCCGTGTTTTTCGCGACAAGAACCGGCGGTTTCTCAAACATGATTTCCGGCAGATTGCAGGCGCTCTGGGCGAGCGCCTTTATTGTTACTCCGATGCCGGGAGCGATTAGGCCGCCTTCAAATGTTCCGTCCGCAAGGAGTACGCAGATGGTGGCCGCCGTGCCTATATCGGTTATTATACAGTCGCATGGGTGCTCGCGCCGCGCCGCTTCGGCGTTGGCGATGCGGTCGGCGCCGAGCTTGGACGGGTCGGTGTACATTATTTTTAGCGACAGCCGGCGGTCATGAGATACGCCAAGCGCGCTCACGCCGAAGCGTGAGCGCGCGAGTTCCTCGACAACGCCCGAAAGTTTCGGCACAACGCTCGAAAAGGCAACCCCTTTTACTGTATCGCTCATGCGGTCGCTTTCTGTTTTTACAAAGCCGTTGATTGCTCCGAAGAGAGATTCGGGCGTTGCCAGCTTGTCGGTAATGTAACGGAATGTCGCGTTCGGAGCAACATCATCATCCCCATAAATACCGGCGGTCGTATTTGTATTCCCTATGTCCAATCCAAGAATCATCGTTTATCTGAAACGCGGGCACGATTTATGAGTCAAGCAAAAAATAATTTTCTTGACTAAATGCGGAGCGTATTTTTAATACAGACAGGGGGCGATTATGGAAATATTTGACGGTTTCATATCGGCAATTGCCGGCGAGTTTAAAATACGCTTTCATAAAGATGAAAAGGGTAATTACACCACAAACATTGAGTTCGAAAACAACCGTTCGCAGGAAATACTCATCATGCTGTCCAAAGACGAAGCCGGAGACCGAATCATAAACTATTACTCAATAATCGGAAAAATAAAAAGGGATCTATGCGAACTGTACAAATTTTCACTGCAGCAAAACTCGGCTCTTGATTACGGCTCCATCGCCCTTTTAAACGATACTCTCATTCTGCGCGGCTCAATGATGCTTGATGACGACTGTAACCCGCGCCAGTTTATGAAATCACTTATATACATTGCCGCAAAAGCCGATGAGCTCGAGGAGCTCTTTGTAAAAGAGAAGATCTATTAGGCGCCGCGGGCATCGCCTTATTGTGAAAAAATACCGTACAGGAAAGTGAGCTTCGCGCGCAGGTTCCTATTGTAATTTTTGTTTGCCTGCGATTCGGGCTTGATCTTCCAAATTGGGTCTTGTTCCGCCAAAGCCTCTTCGAACTGCCACTTGTATTGGAAGGTTTTCCCGTCAAGCGCGATAACAGCCTCTGCCATTTCGTTCCTCAAAAACTCAGGGTTTAGTTTCTTTTTCAGCTCCGCACCGTTGACTCTTATATCCAAAAATTCAGAGAAGTACATTATGCCCGCGGTTTTATTTTCCGGAACGCCGGCGGCGCCAAGCGCCTCCTTAAACGAAACGCCGTTCTTGAAAACAATACTGTTCAATGAATCCATGCCCTTGGAGTACAGGCCTTCGGCCTCAAGCTTTTGCACGGTATCGGGACTTATCATAAAGCGCACCTGACGGTATACATTTTGACTGAACACATTTTGCAAAACAAACAGAGAGATGAACGCAAAGATTCCGGCAAAGATCGGTGTGATTATCCATCCCAAGCCGATTTTTCCGACAAGCCTGTAATTGACTCTTCCGCCTTTAATCAGCGCGAGCCCGACTATCGCCCCGACTATTGCCTGCGAGCTTGATACCGGAACAAGCGGAATGGACGGCAGCCCGGCTCCAATCAGCAGTGATTCGAGCCCCTCTGACGCGAAGATAAACAAAACCAAAGAGCTGGCCGATACAACCACAAGGCCGCCTACAGGCGTAAGCTCTGTTATTCCCTTGCCTACAGTTTTTATCACCTTGCCGGAATACGATATTACGCCTGCGGCTATGGACAGGCCGCCGATCAAAAAAAGCTGATCTGTCGGCGACAGGGTAATGCTTCCTATTTTAAGGCTCGCGAATGGGGATGACGGAATAAAAACGCCCATAACGCCCGCTATATTATTCGCGCCGAGCGCGTACGCTCCGAACGCGCCTACTATAATAAATCCGATTCTGTTGTAATAATCAAGCTTTAAAATATGTATGCTCATGTGCGTAAGAATAAACTTCGCCATTTTATATATAATTATCGATAGAGCGGCTGCCAAAATGGGAGAGAAAAGCCAGCTCAGGAGTATCTTGGCGAGCGATGACAGATCGGTTACTGTTCCCGAAAATATATTCCACCCGACAATGGAGCCTACAATGGACTGTGTTATGGAAACCGGAATGTCGGCGCGCGTCATCCAGTAAACAGAAACGGCCGCGGCCATGGCCACAATAAAGGCCCCCGCAAGCTGATTGACACTTCCAAGGCTTTCGAGCGTGCTTCCGGTTCCGTCTCCGGAAAGAACAGAGCCTATTATCACAAAGATGCTGGTTATGGCCGCGGCCGTTTTAAAGCGGACCATTCCGGAACCCACAGCCGAGCCGAAAACGTTTGCGGTGTTGTTGGCGCCGAGCGACCAACCTAAGAAAAGACCGCTGGTTAAAAAAAATAAAGAGATCATGCGCGCCTATACAATCAGTTTAACCGCCGCGATATTCACATGGTCGGCCACATTGAGGGCAACATCGGCAAGGCTGTCAATGCTTGACACAAAATCTTTCAGTTGCAGCTTATTGCTTAAATATACATCCAAAGCAAAAATATCGCGCTTTATTTTTTCCGACAAAGAATCAGCCTCGCGCTCATAGAACTTTACCAAATGCATGCTGTCCTTGAGCGCGCCTATATTTTCAAAATAGGCGCGCACTGTGGGAACAAGAGATTCCACAGCCTTGTCAACAGGCACCGAGAGTTCCTTCATGCCCGCGGCTATATTCTCCGGAATCTCAGGGCACTCAATGGAAAAGCCTTTCATTATGTACTTTGTGCTGTTTGTGATTTTATCCATTGTTTCAAGAATCTGCAGAACATCGCCTCTTGATTCCGGAATCAGGGTTTGGGCATACAGCCTGCTTTCGATGTCTTTCTTGAGGGCGTCGGCATCGCTTTCGGCTCTTGTTATAATGGACAGGCGTTCCTCAAACTCGCCGAGTCTGCCGTCCAAAAAAAAGAAAAGAGCCTTCTGAAAATGAAGGCTCGCCTCTCTCGTGAGATTTATAAATTGATCTATTTTTTGAATCAACTCATCGGTTTTTCTAAATAGGAGATGCATTGCATTCGCCCTTGTTTATTCTTTCACGATGTAGCACGCGTCGTATCTGCCGTTATCCTGAATCTCTTCCAGAATGGACGACGCCTTTTCCCTTGACGAAACGGGCCCTATCCTTACACGAAAAAACTGTTTGCCGTCTACAGACGCACCGTCCACATACGCGCTGTAGTGAAGCTTCTTGAGATTCTCGATTTCGTTGACAGCCTTTGATCTTTTGTCGTAAGACGCGACCTGAACCGCGAAGCCGCTCTTGCTCACGCTTTTGGCCGGAGCGCTGTTGACTACGCCTACAACGCTGCTTTTCTCTTTTTTATGCGGGACAGCCGCTGTGCGCTCCGGTTTTTTACGCGTTTCTTTTTTTGCCTGCGCGGTCTTTTTCGGCGCGCTTATGGCGTTATTGTTTGCCGGCTGAAAATCATTGGCGGGCAATACTCCTGATGTTGATGTGCCTGATGCCGGTGTGCCTGATGCCGGTGTGCCTGCGCCCGGTACCCCTGATGCGCCTGTTCCCATGCCCGATGTCCCCGCCGCGAAGATTTCACTATCCGCGGGCCTGATCGTTTCGCCCTCCGCCGGTGGAGAACTTTCCGGAAGAGGCATGAGATCCTGCCCCGCCTGAGAGTCAATGCCCTCCCGCAGATTTCCCCCGCCCGAGGCGAGAAGTTCACTTGCTGTAATGTTATCGGCCTGGACTTTGTCTTCCTTAGTAAATGTCATTCCAAGAAGAAAAACCAGCGCTATTATTCCAAGAAAAAGAGATACCGCTATCACCACCCGCGGCGTGTCAAGATGTAGAGTGTAAAGGCTTTTTTCCCTTATATTCTGCTTAGCTTCAAAATGTTCCATATTTCCGCAACCTGC
>JAITPE010000001.1 GCA_031289575.1 Spirochaetia bacterium
GCGGGCCGCTATCATGTTTTTGTCGGGGACGGAATAAATGACGCGCCTGTACTGGCGCGCAGCGATGTGGGAATAGCCATGGGAGGGACAGGTTCCGACGCGGCCATTGAGGCGGCCGACATAGTGCTCATGAAGGATGAGCCATCCGGAATAGTTACGGCTATTTCGATCGCCAAAAAGACAAAAAAAATTGTTTGGCAGAATATTATTTTTGCTCTGGGCGTCAAGGCCGTGATTCTGGTTCTGGGCGCCCTTGGAATCGCCAACATGTGGGCGGCCGTATTCGGCGATGTCGGCGTAACCATTATTGCAATACTGAACGCGATGCGCGCCTTGCGGCACGCCGGCTGATAGTCCTACTCAAACTTGTTCTTGAGTATTACATCAAAGGAGCCGTTACGCTCTATTGTCTTCACAAGAATTGAGATTCTGTTGCCGGTATCAAGCGCGCTCCAGTATTTTTCAAGGTTCTCCTGCGCGCTTTCAAATATGGGAACAATCTGAGGCTCGCCCTCAAAGGAGGGCAGCGGGCTGCCGTCTCCGGTATATGTTGTAATGAGATGGCCGCAGCCGGCAATCGTGTTTTTATAATTGAAGAAATACCGGCCTGTGCAAGAGCCGTGCGCAATGGTTTTTATTATGGAAAACTTGTACGAGTCATCGCCGTGCCGGCAAATGCCCGAGATTCTGGGCGTAAAGTTGGGAGCGTCCGGCTCTGGGTCCCTTGTCTCAAGGGCGCCCTCAAAGCCTGCGCCGGACGCGAGCGACTCAAAAACAGTATCGGTCTGGTCTCCGTTTGTTACGATGTGGCTGCCGTTTATATGCTTAAGCGGATAGTATATAATGAGCGATGGGTCTTCTACCTTTGATTCATCGAATGCCTTTGTTTTAAGGAAGCCGTTGTCCTCTTTGACAAAGATACGGTTCCTGCTGTTGGCGCTGCGCCCCATTATCCAGTATATTTGAAAAGTCTTGCTGCCGTCAGGGGATTTCCCTATAACGATGCCGCGTCCCGGATAGGGATTGTTTTTGAGATTCTCAAAGTTTTTTTGTGAAGCCGAAATATCAGTGGTCGCCATACATTCCCCGTTCGTTCCTTTACCGGTTTTCCGGCGTAAAAAGCAAGTATTTTTTGATTGATATCACCATCTTTATTACGGCAGAATGCATTTGTTTTCAGCAGGAACAGGTTTTGCCTTTTTGCCGTTGCCCCGCTAAAAAAATCCGCTCCGCTGTCCGATAAGATTCCAAGTGACGCAGACTTGCAGAAGGGCTTTGACTCAATTTCGGATATTCCGGTAAACAACAAGTAGCGCTGATCCAATTGCAGGCCGGCCTTGTGCTGAAATGTATGAAGATTTTGGAGGATAAAACCGATAGTTCTCATATTCAATTCCAATTTTGAATGCTCTTGAGAACGGTACGCCGATTTTTATTGACGAATTTGATACAATGCTGCATCCTCTTATCATTGAGGCGATTGTTAAATTGTTTAACTCGCCGACATCAAATCCTAAAAATGCGCAGCTTGTGATTTCCTGCCATGCCATAAATATACTAACAAATAAATTATTCCGGCGGGATCAGATTTGGTTCTGTGAAAAAGATCAATTTGGAGCTACCGACTTATATTCACTTGTTGAATATGAAGAACCGGTACGGAGGGACGCCTTATTTAATAAAAATTATTTACAGGGTAAATACGGCGCAGTTCCGTATATCAACGAAATATTGTTTCAGGCGGGGCTTTACAAATAATGGGCAATGATGAACTTTTCTGGAAAAAGAAAGATCTAATCTTTCATTAACGCAATCCTGCTTGCTAAGAAAAATCAAATAAAATGTGCCTATTCCATAGAGGCTTTTGAAATATGGTATATGTTGCATTTTCATTATTATGATACCGCATTATCCCGCTATCAATACAGGGAAAAACTTACAGAATTATTAAAGAAGACTTATTTTAAAAATGACACCGAAATGTTTGATACATTAAAAAAACGTCAAAATATGGCCTTGCAAAATGCCAGGAAACTTTACCTTAAACAATACCAATTACCTCTAAAAGAACAAAATCCTGTTACAATGGTATTTAAATTAGTGGAAAGACTGACAGTGGCATAATGAACAACTCTTGCTCTGACCCTCAGGGTCAGAGCCACCCCCTTTGCCGCTCGCCAGCCAAAACCTCCGCTTTGCTTCGCCCGGTTTCGCCTTTTGCCGTCCGTCTTTGCCCCTCCTTTCAGGCGACCCTTGCTCTGACCCCACGCTGTTACCACCCGTCAAAACACTCGTCTCTAGAATTTTTTCGCCGACTCCGAAACAATTAAAACCAAAAACTCCGTGCCGTGTTCTTTCGTGGTGAAATGGTTTTGATAATCCCAAAATAGAGCAAAATTCACTAATAACAGCAAAAAATGAATTTTTTTTGCCAGTTTATGAAAAAAATCAAAAAATTTTTAATCTAATCGCCTTCCCATTCGTATATACTTTAGGAGGTATTTCTATGAAACAGAGCAAGAAAAAACCGAAAGAGCCAAAAGTATTGCGGCAAAACATACATGATGTCGCCCATAAATGGATTTTTTCCCATACAAGGATGGTAGAGCAACTGCTCACCTAGTTTATAAAAAACAACGATTGGATTCATGAAATAGATTACCCGGCTCTTGAAAAGCTCGATAAGAGCTTTATCTCAAATGAATTTGCGGAAAGGGAATGTGATTTAATTTACAAGGCGAAATTCAAAGGTAAGGATTTCTACATGTACATTTTAATAGAGTTTCAATCTACTGTAGATAAGTTCATGTCTTTGAGGATGCTGCATTACATTGTTGAGTTCTACGAGTTCTTAGTTAAAGAAAAGAAGGTTAAAACTCTGCCTGCGGTTTTTCCGCTGCTGCTTTATAGCGGTAAAAATAAGTGGACA
>JAITPE010000087.1 GCA_031289575.1 Spirochaetia bacterium
GACGAAAGCATCACTATAGATGTTGACTCTTTAGATATAGACGCGGAACCGGCTGATGAGTCAAACCCCGCCGACGAGGACGAGAGCATCACTATAGACATTGACTCCTTGGATATAGACGGCCCTGATGAGTTTGAGCATATAGCGGCCGATGAGGACGATGAAGAAAAACTCACTCTTGATGACGCCGGCCTTACTATGGATGATCTCACAGGCAATGATGAAAATTACTTTCCTGATTTGGTTGACGCCGAACAGGAATACGATGAACATCTCAATATTGATGAAGTATATCCTCAGCTGGAAGCCGGACTCGATGATGAACTGCGCGAAGCCGAAGATATTCTCTCCGAAGAGAGTGATTTTGTCAAAAAACCCGTCTACTCTTACGGCCCCGGTTCGGTTACCTTTTCAATTGATTATTCCCTGAAATATTCGCGTCTTAGGGCGCTCTTCCGTCTTCTGGTGCCGCTTTTCGTCATAAGAATGCTCCCGCACTTTATAGTGTTAACTCTTTACGGCGTTTTGTCGCTGATTTTGGGCGGCATAAACAATATCGTTACCTTAATCAGCGGGCGGGCCGAAAAGGACTTCATGGGAATCATAGAAAAAACCCTGAGGTATTTTGTTTCCATACAGACATCATTCTTTGGCATAGTCGATGAGTACCCTGTTTTTACAGGCCGGAAGGACATAAACCACAGCCTGCAGGTCGATATCGATTACCCGGAAAAAAGCTCACGGATTCTGGCTGCCTTCAGAGTAAGCCTTGCCGGCATTCTCATAGCGGCTTTGCCTCATTTGATTATTTGCGCGCTGATGAACTGCCTCTTGCCGGTTATGTATTTGATGGGAATCCTCTGTATAATTGTTACAGGAAAGCTGCCTTACTCATTGTTCGACATTATTTCAAGGATTTTCAGGTACTCCGCGGGACTCTTGGCTTTCATAACCGGCGTTGTGGACAAGTACCCGGTCTTTAAGTTTTAGAGTTCCACCTCTTCCTTATTTGGAACTGTGAGCCCGGACGGAATGTCCTCCGGGGCAACAGCCGTAAGAGGGGATATCTCAATGACCGAAACTCTTTGCGGAATACTCACGCCGCGCTGCGTCAGCCATTTTTTGTGAAGCTCAATCATCAGCCTTTGCGATGTTTCTGGAGAATCAACGCCCGCCGCGTTCTTTACCGGAGCGAATTCATCCTCACGAAGCGTCTCCATGATTACAGAGCGTTCCGTCATGGTAATGGCGTCAAAAATAAATTTTTCAAACTTGAATCCCTCAATTTCGCCGGCATAGACCGGCAGTTTTTTGCGCGCCGTATGAAAGGGAAGGGCGATCTTTTTTTCGGATGTAAGGCTTTCAATAAAGTCAAGGCTAAACAGATGAACGGCAATGTTTCCGGCCCTGTAGAGCAGTTCGCCGTTTTTGCCGCGTTGGGTTGTTTTCTCCGCGGGCAAATCCGAGTACTCCACAACTCCGGTTCGGCCGTTGTTGAATTTTACAAATACGCCGACCTTTTCTTCAGGATAGGCCTTTGGGATGGCCTTGCTGCTTATATCGGCGCCGTATAAAATATGATAGCCTATAAATTCGGGGTCAATTATTTTTATGAGAGGATTATCAACCTGAAAATACGATATTAGGCGGATGCCGCGCTCCTTCATTTTTTCAAGCGTTCCGGATCCGGATAAAGCCGCAAGGCTGCCCCCGTGGCCGTCCGGGTTTTTGAAAATCGAACAGGGATTCTCCAGAACAAGTTTTCCGTCCGTATCAAGAGATGGAATCATGTTCTGCGGAAATATAAAAACATCGTTTTTGCCAAGGCCGAAGAAGTTCATCTTTTCAAAATAATCGAGCGTGTCATCGTGATTGTCTACAGATGTCATGACAAGCCATGGAATGGAAGTTTTGTATTTACGGGAGTACGCGAGAATTTTTTCGCCGTGAATTTGAAAGAGGGTTTTACCGCTGATCGGGGCGATCGGGAACATTCCCTTGGGGCCCTCGCAGCCTAACCTTGATCCCTGCCCGCCGGCCACAACAAAGGCCGCGGCGAGCCCCTTTTTTATAAACTCAACGCCTGTTTGCGCGGCTTTTGCCTGCGCTGCTTTTTGTTCCGCTGTTTTAGGAAGCTCAATAAAGGGGGCAGGGGTGAAAGCAGCCGTATCCTGGGGCTTGCCCGCGTAGAGTTTCTCCATCAGCTCTAAATCAATATTTTTTAAATCATCCAATAGATGCTTTTTATCGGCATCGTTTAATTCATCCCAATGTTTAAAGACATGCTCCTGCCTGTGTCCATATATGCGGTTTATGACATCATCGTATCCGGAAAAATGAATCATGAAGTCCCCCTTTAACTGCTACGGCTTGAGCAGTTTCTTTATCACAATTTTTTCTTTTATTTGGCTGATGTTTATTGTGTTTTCTCCCGGTCTTTCGGTGAGCAGAAACGCGGGAGGAGCGGTTTCTTCATTTTCAAAGAGAGTTGTTTGTATGCGTCTTTTCCTTGTCACGGTGTCCATTTCATTGACGGTCTTAATCGGAATTATATCAAAAGAGGCGCTCAGTATTTTTTCTTCTTTTCTAAGATTTACCGTTACAAGAAGGCCGTTTCTGGTGCTCAAGGTTATTCCGGCCGCGGGAAAAGCGGCGCTTCCGCCTTGATTCGATATGAAGTTGCCCAAGCTGTAGAATATGCATGTTTCGCGGCCGTCGGCTGTTGTATAGCGTTCTACGGGCTGCACAATATGAGGGTGATGGCCTATTATGAGGTCAACTCCGGCATCAAGATATTTCTTCATGAGCGCGCGGTCTTTGGCGGATGGGATAGGGATGTATTCGCTTCCGGTATGGACTACCATTATAACATAATCGCATTTTTGCTTCATGGACGCAATATCGCCACTGATTTTTCCCTCGTTGTAGAACCAGTTTATACAGGCATTTTTATTGCGAACCGGATGGTTCGACACTCCGGTGCAGGCAATGATTCCGGCCGATACTCCGTTCAGCGCGGTGATGTATCCTGTTCCGGCACCGGTTTCGGTTTTTCCCGCGCCGATGTACTCAACGCCGTATTTTGTCAAGGCATCCATTGTGGAGAGAGCGCCGTTCTCGTAATGGTCGAGTATATGATTATTGGCGATTGTAACAATTCCTATGCCGGCCTTCTTTATTGCCGGAATAACCTCCGGGCGGCAGTTAAATATCCACGGCTTGCTGATATACGGAGGCATAACAGGAAATTCCAAGTTGCCGATAACCGCGTCCGAGGCACGCAGCGCCGGAGCTACTTTTTCAAACAGGAAGTCGAAACCATGGTTGTTCAGCGATTTTTTGGTTTCGATGTCAACAAGATTGTGCTCAAACGCGCTGTTT
>JAITPE010000204.1 GCA_031289575.1 Spirochaetia bacterium
GTTTCTTCATCAAAATATTTAAGGATTATGTCCTTATCTGTAAAAGATGTATAGTTGTAAGGGATTTCCCTGTAGGATGAGCTATTCATTAAAGCTACTCCAAATGATATTTGCCGAAAAGCGGAAATAGCATTTTAAGCTTAATCCCCGCAAGTGTCAAGATTAATATGATTGATTTTTATGCGAGTTTTATGTAACATCAAGTTTGAAGTGCAACCTGCACTTTGCGGTAAAAAGCTTCATGCGGTATTTTATAAAAAGGCTGAATTATAAAAAATTTGTTTTGACAAAAATCTTTAGGTAAAGGTAATATAATACATGCAAATCGTCTTTACATTCAAGAGATTTATAAAGCTGCTCTTTCTGCTTGCCGCCTGTACTTTCATTGCCGTTTCGTACTATTACAGCGAAAGGTTTTATCATTTCTACCGGAATGTTTATTACAAAGATATAAGGCATTTTACCGCGGATGATATAGATGCCAAAGCAAGGGCTCTTTTAAAGGACGGCAAGAAGGATGAATGTATGCGTTTTCTTGACGATATGCTCTTTGTTTTTTTTAACGATATAGATGTTTTAAAAACCTCTGGGCGTCTATATATGCAAATGGGCGAAAAGGAAAAGGGCGCCTCTGTTTTTATTGAGGCAATCGGCAGTTCATCGGCTAGCTATGATGAGCTCAACCTGATTGTTCCGGAGCTTTTGCGCGACGGCTATTTTGGGGATATACGCGCGCTGCTTGCAGGCAAAAGCCTTAACAGCAGAATGAGGGGCTTTTACGGGATAGCGCTCTACCATACCGGACATTACAATGAGGCTGTATTGGAATTGGGTTCCGCCATACATGAGAGCGCGGGCAGCGGCGCGCTTTACTATTGCCTTGCCCGTTCTCATGAAAGGTTGGGGGACACGCGCCAGGCCCTCGGCTACATGGAAAAGGCGTACGCCGCCAACCCAAAGGATAAAAATATCCGCGAGGCCCTTTTGAATCTCTACCGGAAAAACCGCATGTTTGACAAGGCCGCGGCCATGTAGCAGGCTGATGTGCGAAAAATGCGGAGGCTAATTAGCCTTAAACGGGCTTGGCAGCGGGGTCTGCATCTGCTGTATCATTTTTTTAGACACTTCGTATATTGACGAGCCTGTGATCTTTTGATTAATCCATACCAAATTTCTGCTCTTCAAGTCTATTCCTCTGATCCATGCCGATTTGTCGTTTTTATCGAATCCGACTATTATGAGGCAGTCGACATTTTTGTTCAATGAATCGTAAAGGCGTCTGAATGCGTCATCCTCTTTATCCGCAAAACAATTTGGGGATTCCGCGTAACAGGCGGCTTCAATAGACAGAGAGTTGTACGAGTTGTTCTTTGTGGTAATGTAAAAGAAAGCCCCGACGGTTTTATAGTCGATTTTGTCGCTGTCGGCATTGTTTTGAATGAACAGTACTTTGTAGCCTGCCCGCATAAACGACAGGTAAAACTCATTGAGTTCCTCGTCCGGAAGGGATGTGAGAAGGGCGATTCTGCGCCCGGACGGGATCGTTTGAGCTATATATGTTCCGTCCCAAGAGGCATAGTTTAATATGACCGCTGTTATTTTGTCAACAAAGGGGTATATCTCGGCACTGAGAAGGGCTGTTTCGGTAAACGTAAAAAAGCTGTCGGTTTTTTGGGAATAGATGTGCAGTGTTATTTTTATTGAGTTATCTTTAATAGGAATAAAGTCGCCGTATATGAAAAAATCGGTTTTTATTTTTTTTGCGGCCTCGCGGACCTCCTGGGGCGTACAGTTCCTTTTTAATACGATCTTATTCTTTGCTAATTCTTTTTTGACCGCGTCGGGGCTGTTCAATGGGATGGTTGAAATATTTGTTATTGATGTTGTTATTGAGCTCTGCAGTACGGATTCCAGATAGTCGTAGTCTTTTTTGTCCCGCGATTTGTTTATTATAAATCCAATGGATATGGACTGTTTTGGCGCTCCGATTGCATCGGAAAATCCCAAAAGCAGAAGCAAAATTATTGCCGCATATATTTTCATGCTCACTCACCCATCGCAGATATAAAATGATTAATTATGGAATTTTCATCGTCGCCTATTTGTACAGCGTAGTTTTCTATCCAAATAAGTTCGTCGGTGCGCAGATCTATAATCCGCCCCCAGCTCATTCCTCTCTTTTGAAGTTTAATAATTACAAGGTAATTGGCCCCGAGTTTATTCCTTATGTCGTGAAGAGCGGCGGCCTTGTTTATTTCAAGGTTGTATGTGTCTATTTTAAATGTGTCACTGTGTAAATTCTTTGGCTGGGCGCCCTTGTTCTGGTTTAAATCGCCTATGGCCTTTACGGAAAAACCCGCAAGTATGAATTTATTCTGTATGTCTTCACGTTCTTTTTCCGAGGCATTCACAATTATGGCAATACCTGCCTTTCTCGGCAGGTTCTTTTGGGAATGCCTGATGTTCTTTCCATCGCCGCATGATACAAGCACCGCCGCCAGTACAGAGCATAATATTATGTTGCTGTAGTTCCGCATTACGGTGCAGCCTGCTCCTGTGCGGCCGGTTCCTGCTGCCCTTTGTCTTCGGTTTTGCTCTCGGTTTTGCCGGCCGACTGGATGTAGTTCTTGAAGCCTTCCTTGTTCACCTTGCTTTCGGCCATGAGTTCCATTATGTATTCATTGGACGCCACAGATGATTTTTGAAAAACCAACTGCTGCTTGATTCTGTTGATAAATTCATCGTTCAGCGGAACGCCCCTGAAGTCGCTGCGGTTCTCGGTGTAGAATTTTTCCACTTCGGCATCGGTTACGGTTATCTTGTCTTTGAGTTTTTTGCCCAGATAGTATGTAGCTACAGTCTGCATTTTGGCCAATTCTATTGTTGTGTTCAGTTCTTTTTTATCAATAGAGCTGTCGTTCACTGCCTTATTGTACAAAAGCCTTTGGGCTACCAAGTGGTCAATGAAGTTGCTCTTGAGAAGGTATTGGCGGCGCGGGTCGCGCGGGTCAAGAGTGTCCACTTCGGCGGCAAGTTTATCGACATCCTCGTTCGATTTAAGGTTGTAAGTTGTCTTGTTGAAGGCGTAGTAATAGTTGTTAAACTCATCAATGCTTATTGTATCGCTGTCAATTTTAACCGCCCAGCCTCCGCCGCTGTCGCATGAGAGCGCGCCGAGAACGGCCGAAATAATTGCTGTAATAATTGCTATTGAAAAGAGTTTTGATGATTTCATTTTGTGTCGCATTATGTCCTCTTGGTTAATATAATCCTCAAAATCCCGCGCGCGGGACTACAGTATTAAGTGACTCTCCGGCGTAAATTGTTGCAACCATTTTTTTAATTCTTCGAGCTTTTTTTCCGTTTGTCTATTATCCGGATTAAATATGAGGATTTCGTTGTCCTTGGGGTCAACGGAAATCCTTTTATCTACGGCTATCTG
>JAITPE010000208.1 GCA_031289575.1 Spirochaetia bacterium
TAACCTAAAGCGAAGACTTTTCGTTGACCCGTAAACTTATTTTTAAATAGCCCACGCGTCGGCAGCCCCTTTTTTTGATTTAGAAAAAAAAGGGGCTGCCCGGCTGCTTAGACATCAGCCTTCCAGAGGCCGTGAAGATTGCAGTATTCATATACCGACAGCGGTTTGTCGCCGGTCAGTATAAACTCGGCAACAGGTTCTTCCGCCGGGTGCAGGTGGCGGCTCTGAGTGCTGTTTTCGCAGACAAGGTAAATCCATTCAATAAAGTGTTTCTCTTCCATCGGATGTTTTGTGCTGCCTACGGTAACGGTAATCTTGCTGCCGTCTTTGACTACGGCCGGTACATGCTTTTCTTTCGCGGCGTCGGTTGTATTCGGAGCGGCCTCGTGCATCTTCTCGCCGCAGCATTCTACAGGAACACCGGCATCGTGCGCCTTGATGATGATATTTCCGCAATGCTTACATACGTAAAACTTAGAATTGTGCATTTTTTTCTCCAGATATTCATATTTTTCCATATAATACAATTTTTTCCGGACATAGTCAAGAACTAATTAATAATTGACAAAAAAAGACCTCTTAAATAATTTAGCATTTCAAAATGCCTTTAGAAGAAAAAGCATACGCCAAGATTAACCTTCACCTTGAGGTTCTGAATAAAAGAAACGATGGGTTTCATAATATTTTCAGTCTGATGGCTCAGGTTGATCTGTTTGATATTTTAAAATTGGAAAGCGCCGGTATTGATTCGACCGGCGCCTCCGCCGTATCTGTAGGCATTCTCAACGCCGGAGGCCGCTGCAGTGAAATTATAAGGGGTATCCCCGCAGAGGAAAACCTTATAACAAAGGCTGCCGTTACTTTTTGCAAAGAGGCCGGAATCTCTGGAAACTTTGTCTTTTCTCTTGAAAAGAACATCCCGTCCGGCGCCGGACTCGCGGGCGGAAGTTCAGACGCGGCAGCCGCTTTGCGGATTTTGAACGCTAAAACCGGCTTGCCAAAGGAAAGGCTTATGAAAACCGCTTCCGCGGTAGGAGCGGATGTCCCCTTTCTCATAGACGGCGGGTACGCGATCTGTGAAGGAAAGGGTGATATCATAGAGAAGCTCACAGGCCGGCTCGGCTATACTATTGTTTTGGCAAACAATAGTATTCATGTTGATACCGGAAAGGCCTACAGGCTTCTTGAAAGAAGCAATGATTTTGTAAAAACCGGCGCAAAAAATGAGACCGTAAAAGAGGTTATCCGTAAATTTGTGAGGGCAGGCAAAATAGACAATGCCCAAGACCTTTTGGTTAACGACTTTGAGCCTGTAGTCTTTAAGCAGCACCCTGTTTTGGCAGATATAAAAAAAAGAATGCTTGACATGGGCGCCGATTTTGCCCTTATGAGCGGTTCCGGTTCAACAATTATCGGCCTTTTTGGCGATAGGGAAAGGGCGGCCGAAGCCTCTGCCGGCCTCAGGCGTGATATTGAGTATGTTGTAACTGCCGCTTTTTGCGGATAAATATATTGAGGCGTAGCCAAGCGGTAAGGCACCGGGTTTTGGTCTCGGCATTTCCCAGGTTCGAATCCTGGCGCCTCAGATAAATACAAGCGGAGTATGTCATTAAGGAGATAACAGCAATAGTCCTTGCCGGCGGTCAGGGGAAACGGATGAATTCGGACATTCCCAAGGTTCTGCATCCGCTGAACGGCAAGCCTCTCATCGGGCATGTAATAAGCAGTCTCAGAGAGGCGGGAGTTGAGGAGATTGTGACTGTTGTCGGCTACAAGGGGGAGAGCGTGCTTGATGCGCTTCCTAAGGGAGTAAGGCATGTGTGGCAAAGGGAACAGCTCGGAACCGGGCACGCCGTAATGCAGGCGGAAGAGATTCTCTCCGGATTCAAGGGGCGCGTTGTTATTGCCTGCGGGGATGTTCCGCTTATTCGCCCGCGGACTTTCAAAAAGCTCATAGGGCTTTGCGGAGAAAAAACTGGAGCTGCGTTGCTTACAATGACTCTTGACGATCCGGCCGGTTACGGCCGAATAGTAAAGAGCAGGGAGGGCTTTTTCCAAAGGATTGTTGAGGAAAAAGACGCCTCGCCGGGTGAAAGGCTCATAAACGAGGTGAATACCGGTACCTATGTTTTTGACAAGGATTTGCTTTTTGCGGGACTCAAAAGATTGGATACAAATAATGCCCAGAACGAGTACTATCTCACAGACGCGCTGGGCTATATTGCCGGTTCCGGCTTGGATGTTGCGGTATTGCCTTTAGATGACCCAACCGAAGGGAGCGGAATCAATAAACAGGATGAGTTAATCAGATTGGAAGAATATATCAAAAATTTAAATAAGGCGGATGATATATAGCGGGATGAAAATTTTTTCAGGATCATCAAATCCGGATCTGGCCGAAGAAATTGCCAAATATGCCGGAGTAGCGCGCGCCAATATTGAGCTCAAGCGCTTTATGGACGGCGAAATATCGGTCAAACTGAAAGAGAATGTCCGCGGCCAGGATGTATTCATTGTTCAGTCAACCTGTTACCCGTCAAATGACCATCTTATGGAACTGTTGCTTATAATTGACGCGGCAATGAGGGCATCGGCTTCAAGAATAACGGCAGTGATTCCTTATTTTGGGTACGCGAGACAGGACAGAAAGGTTGAACCAAGGGTTCCCATATCGGCCAAGGTTGTTTCAAATATAATTCAGGTAACAGGGGCCGGCCGCATACTTACAATGGATCTCCATGCCGACCAAATACAGGGATTTTTCGATATACCCGTGGACAACCTTTTTGCGGCGCCCATTCTGATTGACCATGTCCGCTCGCTGCAAATAGACAACTGCGTGGTGGTATCTCCGGATTCCGGCGGAGCCGAAAGAGCGCGCGCCTTTTCAAAAAACATCCACGCCGGGCTCGCGATTATGGACAAGCGCAGGCCCGAGGCGAATACTGCCGAGATCATGAACGTTATAGGCGATGTAAACGGCAAAAACTGCATTCTTATTGACGATATGGTCGATACGGGGGGCTCCATATCCAAGGCGGCAGTAGCCTTAAAGAAAAGCGGCGCGCAGGACCTGTACTGTGTCTTCTCTCATCCGGTTTTATCGGCCGATGCCAAGACTAAATTAGACGAGGCCGGATTTAAAAAAATTATATGCACAAATTCGATTCCCTTGACGGAAGAAAAAAAACCGGCAAATTTTATGACGATTTCTGTCGGCAAACTTTTTGGAGAGGCTATAAGAAGAATTCACAACGGAGAATCAGTCAGTTCGCTGTTTTCTCCTTCTCATAACTGAAAATTCTAACAGGAGTTAATATTATGGAAACAAAAATGCTGCAAGCCGAATTACGTGACAATTTCGGCAAAAATGTCAATAACAGATTAAGGGCGTCCGGATTTATACCGGCTGTTATTTACTCGCACGGAACGACTCAGACAATAAAAATAACCGAAAAGGCGCTGTTCGACCTCTTTAAGGGCAGGGTCTCCGAGAACATTATTTTTGACCTGAAAATTCCGGGAAACGATGATGTAATGGCCTTTGTCAAGGATTACCAGACCGACCCTGTCTCTGAAAAGATAACACATCTTGATTTATTCAGGGTAACCAAAGATGAAAAGATTCATACAAGGGTTCCCCTTGAGTTCGCGGGAATCCCTGTCGGGACGAAATCGGGCGGCAATGTTGAAATATATCATCATGAAATCCAGATTGAGTGCTTTCCCAAGGATCTTCCGGAGAAAATTGTGGTTGACATTTCATCTTTGGATATAGATAAGAATATCCATGCCAAGGATATTCCCTTTGATGAGAGCATTAAACTTGTCAGCAACCCGGAATTGGTAATTGTAGCGGTTCACAGCCCGAAAGTTGTCGAAGAAACGCCCGCGGCGGAAGTTCCGGCGTAACATTTTGCCCGTTATGGGTACTCATAAAATGGGCTCTTTAATAAGGTAAGGGGGGTAATTTTTCATTGAAATTAATCGTCGGTTTCGGAAATCCGGGAGAGCGTTATGCCAATAACAGGCAGAACATCGGTTTCAAAGTTATTGATATAATAGGCAATAACGAGAATATCGACGTGCGGATTAAGAAGAAAAAGTCCCTGATCGGAAGAGGAAAAATAGAAGGACAGGACGTTGTCCTTCTAAAACCTCAGACCTTTATAAATCTCATAGGCGAATCGGTTCTGTATATCGCCTCTTTTCTGCGTATAAATGTGA
>JAITPE010000267.1 GCA_031289575.1 Spirochaetia bacterium
CAGTTTCCAGAAATATTTCTTTGGGCGGCAAAGAATATCTTTAACCGCTTATGGGATTATGACTGGCTTGATTATTCCAAAGAGAACCTGAACGTGAACTTTTTTAGGCTGATGAATGATCTCAAAAAAATTGAGCCCGAGGGCAGCCGCCTTAAAAATCAATCTCTTGACCTGCTTTTCGCAAATGACGCGCAGGTGCTCCGCGATATAGTAAAGGAGAGCAGCAAGCCTTTTCTCGGAAGGGCGCACGATATTTTCTCCAATCTGCCATACGCCGAGGAGTCCCACGCCGAAAAGTTCCTTGCTCTCATTAAAGAGAAGTTTTCCGATTTTGCGGGCGGCCAGGCATCCGACATGCCCGAACAACAGCTTGTCGAAACTTTTATTGTTACTCAAAAAGGCTATGACAGAAAAAAGGCCGAGCTTGAGCGTATGACATCGGTCGAAATGCCTCATCTTTCTAAAGAGCTTGCAAAGGTATCGGAAGCGACAGGCGACCCGCGGGAGAATGTTGAATACAACGCTCTTCTCGAAAAGCAAACGATACTTAAAATGGCCATATCCAAACTTGATGAAGAAATCAAAAGCGCAACGATTCTTGATCCGGGCAAAATAACCACAGATAATGTATCGGTTGGAACAAAGGTAAGTTTTGTAAACAATGCAACCGGCGAATCCCGTTCTTACATAATACTTGGGCCATGGGACGCGGATTTCGAAAAGAAGATTTTGTCATACCGCTCACCGCTTGCGGGCGCGATTTTGGGCAAGAAATCCGGCGAGGAGTTTGTTATGCGCGTGAATGACGCGGATGAAACATTCCGTATAACGCAGCTTGAAATGGCCGATGTTTAAGGCCTGTTTTTAAAGAGTTCTTCCCAATAGGAGATATCCTCATCCGTCAATGACGGATTAGTCTCCTTTTCCGGCTCTTTTACGCCGCGGTGTTTCGCGATGGCGGCATTTATTTGCTCGGCGAAAGCCTCGCTTTTGATTGTCTGTGCGCGGAAGCGGACGACATAGCTGATTATATCATTGTCGGATGTAACTACCGTAATCATGCGCGGATTCAGGTCGTTCTTTACAAATTCCTTTATGAGATAATCGGCGGAATAGTCGTGCGAGTAGTATATGTCAAACCCTCCGACCCTTTCCTGGTAGGTTTGGTCGCCTTGGTTTCTTTTGCCGTCAAATACTATTCGTATGCCGCCCGGCTTTATATCATGATATTCTTTGAGTATGCCCAGAAGGCCGTTCCGCGCCTCATTCAGTTTTCCGGCGTACATGAATCCTTCGAGTTCCGGAAACTTATAGATGAGATTGAATCCGTCAATCAAAAGTCCCATGGCCTTTCTTTGACAAAGGCTTCTATGCGGCTCAGGGCTTCCCTGATATTCTCTATTGATGTGGCGTATGAACATCGGATATGCCCCTCGCCGGCATTGCCGAATACATTTCCAGGGACTACCGCAACAGATTTACTGTCGAGGAGTTTCAGCGCGAATTCCCTTGACGAGAGTCCGGTAGACCTGATGTCCGGAAAAACATAGAATGCCCCGTCGGGGGTGCGGCACGGCAGAAGCGCCTCGTTGAATCCGTTTACTATAAAATTTCTGCGGCGGATGTACTCGGTTATCATCCGCTGAACCTCCTTATCTCCGTTTTCTAACGCCTCGAGCGCGGCATACTGCGCCATAGACGGGGCGCACAGCGCGGTATACTGATGAATCTTGAGCATTGTGGATATCAGAAATTCGGGGCCGCATACATAGCCCAAGCGCCAGCCCGTCATTGCGTGAGATTTGGAAAATCCGTTTAAGTAGATGGTTCGTTCCCTCATGCCGGGAAGACTTGCAATTGAAACATGCTCTCCGGCGTAGTTTATGCTTGAATATATTTCATCAGACAAAACAATGAGATCGTGCTTTATTGCTATTTTGGCTATCTCTTCAAGTTTGGTTTTGTTTATGGATATGCCGGTAGGATTTGACGGGTAGTTCAAAAGCAGGGCCTTTGTGCGCGGAGTAATTGCGCGCTCAAGGCGTTCCGTATTTATTTGAAAGTCTTCCTGCGGAATAGTATCAACCGCGATTGAGACGCCGTGCAGCATTTCTATGTTGGCTTTATACGAAACATAGCAGGGTTCAAAAATTATTACTTCGTCGCCCGGATTTATTATGCTGCGCAGCGCGAGGTCGAGCCCCTGGCTCACGCCCATTGTAATTATGATATCCGCTGAGGGATCATAAGAAATATTTATGAATTGCTTTATTTTTTTTACTAAGGCTTCCCTTAGTTCGGGCAGGCCTCTGTTCGGCGTGTAGTGAGTATAGCCGTCTTTGATTGAGTATATGCCGCTGTCCGATATGCGCCACGGCGTGTCAAAATCGGGCTCGCCGACTCCGAGTGATATACAGTCGGGTCTTGTATACACAATGTCGAAAAATTCCCTGATGCCGGAGGGCGGGATTTTTATTCCTGTTTCGGAGAGGTATTTTTCGGGTTTGATTGGCGGCGACTCTTTCATGCGGTATCCCTGATATTTGTTTATAAACAGCAACACGGATAATCAGTTTTGGTTACGGCAATTGTCAATCATTTTGTATGTTGAGCAAAGACGGAGAAAAGATAAAAATTCTTGATTTTATTTATGCTATACTTTAATATTGTTGAGAACAAACACAAACATGTTTACGTTTTACACAAAATCAAAATTTAGGATAAAACTTATGTTTAAAAAATTTATATTATTTGCTTTCGTCTTGCTTGTATATGCAGGCTGCAATACAACTTCAAAGCCACAAGACGCAGAGTCGTATTATAATCGGGGCGTTGCCTACTACAATAAAGGCGATTACGACAACGCCATTGCTGATTTCAATCAAACAATCAATTTGGATCCTCAATTTTTTTTGGTTTATTATATCAGGGGTACCGCCTATAGTAGAAAAGGAGACTACGACAAAGCGCTTGCCGACCTCAGTCTGCTAATTAACTCAGATGTTAAACATGTTGGTGCAGATGTTCCGGAATATATTCAGGCATATATAAGCCGCGGCATTACTTATTTCCTTAAAAAAGATCCCGATAGAGCTATTGCCGACTTTACTCGGGCCATCAGCTTAAATCCAAAACTCGCCTTAGCATATTACAACCGGGGTGTAGTATATAGCGAAAAACGTGATTATGACAAAGCCATTGCTGACTATACCCAATCAATAAGCTTGAATCCAAAACACGCAAATTCATACGGAAACCGCGGCGCTTCTTATGGTGAGAAAGGTGAATATGACAAGGCCCTTGCAGACATTAATTATGCGATAAACTTAAATCCGAAACATGTTGATGCGTATACAAGCAGAGGTGAAATCTATGGCAAAAAGGGCGACTACAGTAAGGCAATTGATGACCTTACTTATGCTATCAGTTTGAATCCTAAATTTGCTCCGGCATATCATGAGCGCGGCAAAATCTATCGCAAGAAAGGTGATGAAGCCCGCGCGCGAGCCGATTTTGACGAGGCGCGCAGGCTTGACCCAAGTCTTACGGATTAAAACCGAGAGGTTGTTTTCGATTGTGAGTGATAAAATGAAATCATACCGCAAAGAGTTACACTTCAACACAAAGACCCGCCGGGCGTACATCAACATCACACCGCGGGTGGAAGCCGCGCTTGCCGAGAGCGGCATACGCGATGGGCTGTGTCTTGTCAACGCAATGAACATTACGGCGAGCGTATTCATCAATGATAATGAGAGCGGGCTGCACCGCGATTTTGAGCGTTGGCTCGAACGGCTCGCGCCAGAGAAACCGTATGACCAGTATGACCACAACGGTTACGAGGACAACGCCGACGCTCATTTAAAACGGTCGGTGATGGGGCGCGAGGTTGTTGTTGCGGTCACTGACGGCAAACTCGATTTTGGTACATGGGAGCAAATCTTTTATGGTGAGTTTGACGGCATGCGCGATAAGCGGGTGCTTGTGAAGATTGTGGGGGAGTGAATCAATATATGTTGGGAGCAATTATTGGTGATATTGCCGGCTCGCGATTCGAGTGGAACAATATCAAGACAAAAGAATTTGATCTTCTGACGCATCGCTGTGCGTTCACGGATGACAGTGTTATGTCGCTTGCCGTGGCGAAAGCTATCCTTGCCGCGGACGGCAATTACGATAATCTCGGCGAAATCGCCGTCCGATATATGCGGGAAACCGGCAGGCCATACCCCAATTGCGGCTACGGCGGAATGTTTCGTAAGTGGATGTATTCTGATAATCCCAAGCCCTACAACAGTTTTGGCAACGGAGCGGCTATGCGAGTTTCCGCCTGCGGATTCGCGGCGAAAACGCTTGATGAGGCCGTCTTACTCTCGCGAAAAGTAACGGAGGTAACGCACAATCACATGGAGGGAATCAAAGGCGCGGAAGCGGCTGCCGTCTGTGTTTTTCTTGCGCGCGATGGCAAAAACATTCTCGAAATCCGCGACTATGTGAATGAGCGCTACTACCCGATTAACTTCACGCTTGACGGCATTCGTGCCGGCTACCAGTTCAACGAAACCTGCCAAGGCACAGTGCCGCAGGCTATATGCGCGTTTCTTGAATCGGCAGGTTTTGAGGATGCTATCCGAAACGCCATATCCATAGGCGGCGATTC
>JAITPE010000299.1 GCA_031289575.1 Spirochaetia bacterium
GTTGACCATACCGCCACATGATCTCCGCGGTTCACATTCAATGATATGAGCGCGCGCGCAAAGTTTTCCACATCGTCCCGAAATTCGGAATAAGTTCTTGTGTAATCGGTTTCGGCAAAGCTGAAGGCGCACTGGTTGGGGTATATCTCGCACACCTTGTCAAGAATTTCGGGAAACGTGCAGTCGATCAGTTTTTCCTTTTCCCATATATATGTCCCCTTCATGTCTTTGCTGAACTGAGGCTTTTTGTTTTTTTCGCTGATGAATGGTTCCATGTAATTGATGTACTGAGGAAATACAATGCCTCCATCCACAAGCGAAGGCATCCATCTCTTTACCCATTCAAGCGACAAATACCCGCTGTAGTTTATTTCATTTTCCAAGCAGGCAAATATCTGCGGGAGCGGCATATCTCCCTCGCCCATGAACCGGTAGACTATTTTTCCATTTTCGGGCAGCGAATCCTTTACATGGACATATTTAATTTTGTCTCCAAGATTTTGCACAGAATAGTGGGGCGTCTCATTAAAAAAGCGGTATGGATGATGTATGTCCCACAGCGCCGCGATATAATCGCTGCCGACCTTAGCGAGAAGCCTCGCGAGCCTTGACGTGTCGGCATAGACTCCGTTTGTTTCGACGAGAAGAGTTACGCCGTTATCCCTTGCCTGTTTTTCGAGCACAGAGAGGACGCCGGCGATGTAATCATCATCGACATCGCCCTCAGGGGACGGCTCTTTATCCGCAAGGATTCTGATGTAGGGCGTGCCGAGATTTTTTGCCAGAGTTATGTATTCGGCAATTTCGGTGAGATTCTCCGCCTCTTTGTCTCTGTATTTAAGGCAGCAGCTTGACGAGAGGCATGGAATCTCAAGATTCAACTGCTTTAATTTTTCTGTGGTTTTATCTATTTGCGAGTCAAGAAAAGGGTGGGCGCGGACAGCGTGAATGGTTTCGCCGAGTCCCCTGATTTCTATTCCGTTGAAGCCAAGATCCTTTGCCATAGTGTAAATCTCGGCCCAATTATAGTTTGGACAGCCCAATGTTGAAAACGCTAATTTCATATCTCACCCGCCGCCCAGAAAAATTAGGTAGAGTTTCATCTCATCGGCCTCTTTGATTTGAGTATCGAGCCCTTTTTCATATGAGTAATAGGGCTTTCCGTTGAGTTCGAGCTCAAGCACCTCTTCAAAGCTAAAATCTTTTTTATCCATAACGCTTTGGTCGGGAAAGACTGCGGTCTTGCTGAGGGCAGCTTTGAGCGCTTCTCTGAGGGTGTTTCCGCTGATTTCCACCAAGGGGGGAATATCAGGGGCGGTTACATTTGTAATAACGTTTATCTTCATATTGACCTCTTGGAAAAACTTTACCGCGCAGGGTTTTGTTGTCAATAATCTTTTTTCGTTCGCAATTCATGAGAGGCCCTTAGGTAGAGACGCGATGAATCGCGTCTCTACTGTTCCGGAAACATCGCGCGCAATATGTCCAAGGCCGCCTTTATGTCAAAGACGGCCAAAACAATGCAGTCCGCTTCGCCGCAGTCCTTCAAAAGAACAGTTGGTTTTTCAAAGCAGTCGATAAGAACAGGTTCAATTGCCGACGAATCGCGCAGCGGTGGGTATTTTGTGTTTATATAGTTTATTATTACGATAACGGCTCTTTGCTTGAGCAAAAGGAGAAGGCGCTCGTCATCGGTATACTCGTTTACAACGCATACCTGCAGTTTGTCGCCGGCAATGCCTTCCCAGTTGTCTTCCTGGCGCGGCTTTCCGGAGGCGCAGCCTAAGAAAAGAAGCGCGGCCAGAAGAAGGGATGTTTTAATCAGACTCATAAAAAAATATTGTGTTTCATGACATTTTTGTCAACGTTTTAATGCTTATTCTCCAATAATTTAAGGCCTGCCTTAAAAAAGCCGGCGCAAAGCGCCCGCATAGACTTTTTTAATTGCTTTTTATAGCAGTTAGTTTTTTTCTATCCAAATGGTACAGAAGAACATAAAAGATTCCTTTACTGTTATATCTTCTCCGTCTTCAAGGGACGGCTCTCTCTTGTCATTGACCGAATCCCGCTCAAGGTACATGCTGCCTTTCGGCGGAAAGTTCCGCGTGGTTGATTTTACGCTTCGCAACTCATCGGCCCTTGGCGCGGTTTACACCATCCTTTATAATGATATTGATGACGGCCTTGACAAGTATGTCAACGACCGCGACATTTTTGACGACGGCTCCGTAGCGCACTTGGTACGCGTAGTTTCTTCGCAAAACGTATCGGATTTTCATGACCTCATAAACGAAACAGGCACGACTCATTACATACTGTACAATGGAGATAATCCGTCAATCATTGATTTCAAAGACCTCACAGACCGTTTCATAAAAAAGGGCTCCGACGCGGTCATCTATCTTATAGATATTGATGACCGGGCAACCATGGCCAACAAAATTCTTGTGGCAAAAAAGAAGGCCCTTCAGAAGGCGGTAAAAAAAGCCGTCAGGGAAAACAGGCAGGCGCCCAACCTCGTTGAAATGATAGTAAACATGGTTATAAATCAGGGAGTCAACCGCGCCGTCTACAAGACCCACTACTGGCCGGTGAACAATATTCCCGATTACTATAATGTAACAAGAGAAATCGTCTGGAACAAGGAAATTTTTTCGCTCCTGTACAAAGACAAAATCATAAAGAGCCGCATAAACACCGAGGGCTATGCCCATCTTGGCAAAAACGCCGAGGTTATAAATTCGTTTATGTCTGATTTTTGCCGCATAGATGGAAAGGTTGATAATTCCATTATTTACCCCGGAGTTGTGGTCGAAGAAAAGGCCGAGGTCAAGGATTCCATACTGCTTCCATTCGCGCGCGTAGGACGCGGCGCGCGGGTGGTCCGTTCGATTATCGATGAAAGCACCGCTGTTTCCGAAATACCCAATGTCGGAGCATATTGCAATATAGGCACCGAAGAAGAACACCTGCGCAACGGCGATTTCCCGCAGTCAATTTTTTCGAGCATTACATTGCTCGGAAAAAATTGCCATGTCCCGGACAGGCTAACCATAGGCGGAGCATGCTACATAGCCTCCGAGGCCGCCGACGAGGCTTTTGGAAAAAGCCGCATCATTCATGACGGCGTTTCGGTAAATTAAATGTTTTTGCCATACAAAGACATTAATCCAACAAAGCGTTTTGCGTTCATAACGCTTTTGATAATAGGCCTCAATGTTTTTCTCTTT
>JAITPE010000301.1 GCA_031289575.1 Spirochaetia bacterium
AAAGAGTTCTTGACAATACAGCGCCTTTATTTTTTATTTAACTATGTTTGATATACAGGAATACTATAATGACAACAATCTTCCCGGCATTGCCGAAACTGACGAGATTGAGGAAGATATAACTCACGATATAGAACGGCTGCTCAAAAACCGCTTCCAGAAGCTCTATGCCGAAGACCGCTACAAATATGCAACAAAGAGCGTTGACATAATATACCCGGTGCTGGCCTACCCCGGCGGAAAACGATTGCTGACTCCGGACAAGGTGCGCTTTAACCTTTCTGTGTATCCGGATAAAAACGCCCTGCGCCATATAGACCGCGTGGTTATACGCCCGCGCTATATCGAGATAAACGGAGTTGAGCTTGCGGCGCTTTATCTCAGAGAAAACCGCAGTCTGGTGCTCTATATGACTCACCCGTATACGTATCAAAAAAACAGCGTGAGGGTGGGGCAAAAAGAAGAGTTTATATCGGTTGAGCTTCCAAACCTTACAGGCGCGCAGCAAAAAAATGAAAAGATTGATGTACATCCAATATGGCATTACATATCGGTTATCGCGCTTCAGCGCCGGTTCTCCGGAATGGAAAAATTTTTTGTAAAAAGAAATCCTATCAATGACGCCGATTATCAAACGCTTATAGACATGTCATATTTTTACTCACGCCACGGGTACTGATGGGTTTCATAAGCCTTCACAATCACACCGAGCTTTGCGGACACGCCTCCGGCAGCATTGACGAATATATCAAGGCCGCCATAGAAAAAAATATTACCTGTTTTGGTTTCTCCGACCACGCTCCGGTTTCGGTAAATACGCGCGAGAGCATGTCTTCGGAAGAAACAGAAACATATATAGACATGGTGCTTTCGGCTAAAGACAGGTACGCCGAATCAATTGAAATTCTGCTCGCCTTTGAAGTCGATTATCCGCTTCACGCAAGTTTTGCGGCGTCTTATTTTACCGACGAACGCATCGATTATCTTATAGGCTCATGCCACTTCATAGACGGCTGGGCTTTCGATAATGAAAAGTACATAGATGAATTTTCAAAGCGCGATGTTGATGATATTTACACAAAATACTACAAGACGCTTGAATCGCTCGTATCCAGCCGCCTTTTTAATATTGTGGGACACTTTGACCTGCCGAAAAAATTCGGCCACAGACCGCTGCGCGATTTTGGCCCAACAATAGAATCTCTCGCAAAAAAAATGTCAAAAGAGGGAATGGCTTTCGAGGTAAACACTGCCGGGCTGATCAAGCCTGTAGGCGAGATGTACCCTTCAAAAGAAATTATTGATATTTTTTTCCGCTGCAATGTGCCTGCAACCATGGGCTCGGACTCGCACTCTCCGCAGCAGGCCGGCTGCGGGTACGATCTTGCCATAGAAACGCTCAAGGCCGCAGGCTACAGAAAGCTTACCGTTTTCCGCAAGCGCAAGCCCTTTGAGATAGTCATGTGAACGCCATGAGCGCAGCTTTTTTTACAAGAAACAGCAAGGGCTTCTATGAAATAAATTCCGCGCCGAAAAAAATTACGGCTGCCTGCGTTGGCCGCGCCTTGAATAACATTGATTATGAAAAAAGCCGCGGAGAAATACGCGCAGCCGAAAGGGAACTCTTATGCTCCGCGGCCGGACTCGCGGAGAAAGACATACTTTCATTGGAACAGGTGCACGGCTGCAGCGTATTGACCGTTGATGCAAGGCCGTCCGCGCCTGCTGATGTTTACGGAACCGCGGATGCTTTAATAACGCAGCTTCCGGGGGTATGCCTTGTAATCCGCACGGCCGATTGCGTGCCCGTCCTTATTGCCGACAAAAAGGCTAAGGCGGTCGGCGCGGTCCATTCCGGCTGGAAGGGAACCCGTCTCGGCATCTCCGGCGCGGCGGCGGCGCTCATCAAAGAGCGCTGCGGCTGCGCCGGAGATGATCTGCTTGCCTATATACTGCCATCCATAGGCCCTGAGTCTTATGAAGTAAAAGAGGATGTCGCGCAGCACTTTCCGGAACAAACAATAAGGCGGAACGGCAGGCTGTATGTGAACCTGTGGGCTGCGGTAGAGGCATCCCTCAGGGCGCAGGGCATACCGGACGAAAACATATTCAATACCGGAATATGCAACCGCATCAACACAGATGAATTTTTTTCACACAGGTACGGCGACAAGGGGAGAAACCTGAACTTTATTTTTATTCATGATTGAGAAAATGCAAATACTACTGTATCCCTATAAGCTTATGAATCTGCACATTAAGCCTTACGTCTAAGCTGTCGTTCAAAATAAGCTCCGCAAGCTCTTTATGGCTCAGCTCTCCGTTTGAAGAAAAGTTTACAGTTACTTCAGGTTTATTGTCTTCAATAAATTCGCGGGCAAAGGAGTAATCATCAACAGAACCTATGACGAATTTAAGTTCGTCGCCGGGTTTAAGGTATTTCAGGTTATCCTTTAAAAAGGAGCCGCCGCTTGAGGGTGTTTTTACATCTAATATTATTCTGGCGGCCTTGTGCAGTCCGTTTATGGGCAGCGTTCCGTTTGTCTCGATCTGCAGGTTGTTGCCTCCGGCGCACAGAAACTCGGTAAGCCTTGTGATGTCTTTCTGCATCAGAGGTTCGCCGCCGGTTAAAGTAATATGATGAACCTTCCCTAATCTTTGGACAGCAAGCATAATATCGGGAACCGTCATTTCATTTCCGCCGGTCAGGGCATGTTTGCTGTCGCAATACGGGCAGCTCAGGTTACAGCCTGTGAATCTCACAAAAACGGCGGGGAAACCCGCCGTGCTGGTTTCTCCCTCGATAGAGCGGAAAATTTCGGTCACTTTCATTTATATTCTCCATATGTTCTAATAAATTCATCGACAAGTTTTTCAAAATGCCTTATAGCTTTTTCTACAGGTTCGGGCGTGCTCATGTCGACTCCCGCCTTGTTGAGCTCATCTAACGGGAAGGCGCTGCCGCCGAGTCCAAGAAAATTGAGGTAGCGCCCGCGCGCGTCGTCTCCGCCGGAAAGAACCGCGTCGGCGAGAGCGATTGCCGCCGATATTCCTGTCGCGTATTTATAGACATAAAACGCGGTGTAGAAATGAGGAATGCGCAGCCCCTC
>JAITPE010000041.1 GCA_031289575.1 Spirochaetia bacterium
GAAACAGTGATTAATGCTTTAGCCCATAGAGATTGGACACGGTCTATGGATATTGAGGTAACAAATTACTCCGACAGGCTGGAGATCATTAGCCCGGGACGGCTGCAAAATTCAATGACTATAGTAAAAATGATCGCGGGACAGCGTTCCCCCAGAAATATGCTTATCTCGGATATTTTGCGGGACTATAATTATATTGATGCAAAGGGAATGGGAGTACGAACCAAGGTAATTCCGTCAATGCGGCAATTTAATCAAATAGATCCCATATTTGAAGCTACTGATGACTATCTAAAGACTATACTTCCAAGGAAAAAGGCGGATGTCTAAGATTCTGGAAAAAGCAATATACCGAGCAGATGTTACCCACTTTTACGTTTTCGATTTTTAAAATTCTTGTTGACAAGAAAAGGCCGTATATCTATATGGGAAATCCGCGGCGTCGTACCCAAGTGGTTAAGGGGGAGGTCTGCAAAATCTCTATACAGCGGTTCAAATCCGCTCGACGCCTAATTCTTTATTGCCCGGATGGTGGAACTGGTAGACACAAAGGACTTAAAATCCTTTGAGCTCACGCTCGTGCGGGTTCAAGTCCCGCTCCGGGCAAATAAACCCTGATAAGAAATCAGGGTTTATTTTTTTTGCGTTCAAAAAAAACTGGACAAGGCCGGAATCTTTTAATCTTTAGAGAAAGGGACATTTTATGAGCGAAAATACCGGAATACTTATAAGCGCCATGCTCACGGCCGCTGCGTGCCGTTTGGTTGAACAGCATGAAATTTCGATACACGATACCGATGTGCTTTTCGGAAAACTGACAGGCTTTTCCGGAAACGGCATATTCGGCTCGGCCGATATTGTCGGCCTTGATAAAATAGAAGCCGCGTGTTCATCAGCAAAAAATGGCGGCGCCATTTTTTCGCTGCCAGGTTTTTTCCGGGCAATGACGGCAAAGAACATGCTGGGCGATAAGACCCCTGATACAGGCGGCTTCTACAAAAAAGTTCCGGGAGCAAAACTGATTCTCGACCCGGATACGCTCTCACACATCGCGTACGATGAAAACGCCGTCCCGCCGGTAGCGGAATCGGCCGACAGTTCGTCCTTGGCTCTCAGGCAAAGGGCCGTGTTCTTCAGCCCGCTGAAAGCCGTATGGGAACTCATATCGAACTGCCTGTGCTTCTCCGTAGACAGAATACCCGAAGGCGAGACCTCGCTTGCCGAAATAGACCGCGTTATGAGATCGGAACACGGCTGGCTCACCGGTCCGTTCGAGCTTTGGGACAATATAGGAATATGGCCCGTACTCGACAGGCTCAAACGCGAGGAGCGCCCTATTCCGCAAAATATGAAGACAATGCTGATATGCGGAGCCGAAAATTTTTACCGCACAAAGGACGGCAAGAAGCAATACTTCCATTTCGAATCCAGAACATATAAGGACACCGGCCTATAGCTGATGGCGGAGAAAGAAAAAAGGGAAACATTCACCGAACGCGCGCTCAAGCGCACGCGTTCGGATGGCAGCCCCGCCGGAAGAAAGAAGCGGAGCCTTTCCAGAATAATAATGATTGTTGACGCGCTGATACTGCTTGCGGTTCTTTTTTTCCTCAACACAAGGGAGTCGTCGAAAAACGAGTACGCCTCATCGCATGTGAGCATAAGCGGCCTTAATCTGCGTTTTTCCATGAACGCCGAAGAAAGCGGGATCTATATCTTCTCAATTACTCTATTATCATCCGGCGATTCGGAAAAAACATGGAACTTTGACGGAGCGCTCGCTTTTTTGAAACTCAGGGCCGGCGGCGCTGTCTTCTATGAGGATGAGTTCGGCAAAAACATATCCAAGATCAGCATGCTTCCGGGCGAGGCGAAAACTTTTCCGTTGAGGATACCATCTGAAATTATTGACAGATATATGGCAGAAAGGACAAATGTTACTAAACGAAAAAAAACCTTGCTTGATTTGATTCTAAGATCAGGAGAGACAATAGAGGCTGAAACTGTGCTTAATCTGCCCAATAAAATATCAACTTTTATAAGCTTTGAACACGAGGCCAAGGAATGACGGAAAGGCCGTCATGGGATGATTACTTCATGACTATAGCTAAGGATGTAGCGACCCGCTCCACATGCCTGCGGAGAAACGTAGGCGCCGTCATTGTGAAGGGGAAAAGAATTCTCGCTACCGGCTATAACGGACCGCCAAGCGGAATCTCACACTGCACCCCGGAAACATGCTTGCGCACAAAACTAAACGTGCCCTCGGGCGAAAGGCATGAACTCTGCCGCGGGCTCCACGCCGAACAGAACGCCATTATTCAGGCCGCGAGCCACGGCGTGCAGATAAACGGAGCGGTCATATATGTAACGCATTCTCCCTGCTCAATATGCACAAAGATGCTGATAAACAGCGGAATAAAAACATTCATCACCCAGTCCCAATACGACGACCCATTGGCAAAAGAAATGATGGCCGAGGCCGGAATAAATGTCATCATACACCAAGCGGAAGAAGCCGGAACGAGCCATGATTAAATCCGGAACCATCATTCTCCTTTTATCCCTCCTCCCCTCACAGCTATTTTCTCAGCTTGACGCTGCAAAAAAGACCGACCCGCAGTCAAGTCAGGAGAGCGCTTTCCAAAAAGGACAGAGGTACTTCTACCAGAAAAAATTTGAAATGGCCGAGGTGATGTTCCTTGATGCCCTGAAGGACGATCCCGAAAACGCCCTCACCTATTCGTACCTTGGCGATCTTGCTTTGGCAAAAAAACACTATGAAGGTGCGCTTGGCTATTACCTGAAAGCCGTTGAGCTAAGGCCCGAAAGCGGCGAAAATAATTTCCGGCTCGCGCAGACCTATTACTACAAGGGAAACGCCGGAAAGGCGATTGAACACTTTCTTAGAACCTACGAACTCGACAACTCAATGAAGTTCGCGCTATACCACGCGGGCTTAGCCTCGCTGATGCTCAACCGCGACAAGGAGAGCGCGGTTAAATACTGGGAGGAGTACATAATACTTGCTCCGGATGATCCGCAGAAAGAAAACATAGAGCGGGTAATAGAACTGCTCAAGAATCCCGATTTCATTATACCGCCGCCGGAGAGCGGAATCTCTGTTGAAGATGCCCTCAAGCGGGGCATACAAAAGGACATTCCGGAAAATCCCGATCCTCCGGATCCAAAATTAGACCGCTACGAAGGACTTTATGATAACAGGGAGCTATAGAAATATTCTCGCGGCCGCGGTTCTGATTATTACCGCGCCATGTTTATGCTGCGCCGGATTAGGAATCGGATTTGGAGGAAGCGGGCAGCCTTTG
>JAITPE010000134.1 GCA_031289575.1 Spirochaetia bacterium
TTGCGCATTAAGGCTAATATTCAAACCGGTATGGAGCAAATAGAAGGACTTCGTGAGCGTCTAACGCCGGATTATCCCCAGATTGCGCTCCGCGAATTGTTGTTTAACGCCGTTATGCACCGCAGCTACCAATCCAATACGCCCATACGGTTCTACTGGTATTCTGATCGTATCGAAATCCAAAACTCCGGCGGGTTATACGGCGATGTTACGCCGGAAACGCTCACTCAAATTTGCAGTTATCGCAATCCCATTGTCGCGGATTGCATGAAGTCTCTCGGCTTTGTCAACCGGTTTGGTTACGGCATTCAGCGTGCAATGTCCATGCTTCAAGATAACGGCAACCCCGCGCCGGAGTTCAAAATTGACGATAAAGTGTTTCTCGTCACTATTCGAAGGAGACCGGAATGAAAACAATATTGAGGGTCAGGGATTCGGGATTTGAAGAATAAAATTGCGGACAGTAAAGAAGCCGCCTTTCGGCGGCTTCTTTATGACGGCTGTGCTTTTGCCTGTTCTATTTGAAGTCGTTAAGGCGCTCGCTCTTTCTTTCGCCCCTCTGAACGACCTCTTGAATCTTCTTGTAATGAGGAGAGTCTACACCGTACATGAGCTCGGTCGCGGTGAGCAGGCTCTTGTTCTTCTTGTTGCGGTACTTTACAATCTCGTCATCAGTCGAATACTTGTAGCGCTCCATTTCCTTTTCCACAAAACCGTAGCAGCTTGCCAAATACCTGTATGCCCATACATCCTTTCTGTTCTTTTCGGAGATCTTGATGTAGCGCTCCAGAATAGGAATGCACGGCCTGAGATTCTGAATATCGTACTGAGTAGCGACATAAGCTTGATACAGTCTTGAGATGAATGTGAGAAATTTAGGCTCATTCCTGAGTTCCACATTCTTAACCTCATCAAGATCATTAATGGACTTGGTCAGGTACGTAACGGCCTTGAGCTTCGCTTCGCGTTTCTTGTAAGAAATATGACGGTATTCCTGATTCTTTCTGTCTATTTCCTGCCAGTACCAGTACTCGTTAAGGTTTATTTTTTCCTTGTTTGCCTGTATAAATTCGGCGATTTCCTGATCCATGTCTTCAAGAATATCTATGGCTACAGAATACTCGTCTATCGCCAATTTCAGGACGTTCTCGGAGTACTGTTTGTTCAATTTTTCCAAATCTCTCAATGCGGTGACATACGGCTGATAATCGGTAATTCTCCACCCGTTTTCTTCAGCGATAAAATCCTTCACCATTGAAGCATCCTGATTCGGGTTGTCTTGTGCGAAAGCGCCTGTTATAGCGAAAGCTGCGCTTACAATCGCTGTTATTATTGCAATGCGTGTCTTCATTATGGTTCCCCTTTATAATCTAATGTTGATAGACATAATTTATATCGGCAGAGGAGAAAGGCAAGTTTATTATTTTTTTTAATTTTATGTGTTTCATAAAAAATAGTAGCGGAATTCAAGGCAAGAAGCAAGTTTGACGGATTATTTTATCAAAGAGGAAGAGATGCGGAAAAACAGGAATATCGCTATAATCGCCCACGTTGACCATGGAAAAACAACAATGGTTGACGCAATGCTCAAACAGACAGGAGCGTTCAGGGAAAATCAGCGGGTTGATGAGCGCATAATGGATTCAAACGATCTTGAAAAGGAAAGAGGAATAACGATATTTTCAAAAAACGCGTCTCTGTTTTATGACGGCTACAAAATAAACATAGTTGATACTCCCGGGCACGCCGATTTCGGCGGCGAGGTACAGCGCATTATGAAGATGGTTGACTCTGTTCTGCTTCTGGTGGATGCCTTCGAGGGGCCCATGCCGCAGACCAAGTACGTGCTGAAGAAGTCCCTTGAACTTGGGCTCAAGCCCATTGTTGTCATAAACAAGGTCGACCGTCCCAACTGCAGGCCTAACGAGGTTCTGGATATGGTGTTCGACCTCTTTGTCCAGTTACAGGCAACCAATGAACAGCTTGATTTTCCAATAGTATACGCCTCCGCAAAAGAAGGATTCGCGCGAAGGGAGCTCTCCGATACGAATAACGACATACTGCCGCTTCTTGACACAATAATTCAAAATGTTGACGACCCGGGCGGCGACCCGGACGCTCCGCTGCAGTTCCTCGCCTCGGCCATTGAGTACGATAATTACATGGGACGCGTGGGCACAGGCAAAATCCATAACGGAAAAATATCGCAGGGGGATGATGTGCTCCTTCTTAAACGCGACGGCACAAGGCTGCAGTCGCGTATCGCGAAACTCTACGCCTATGACGGCCTGAAAAAAGTTGAGGTGAAGGAGGCTTATGCCGGCGATATTGTATCGGTTGCCGGCATCGACTTAATTGACATAGGAGAAACCATTGCCGACAGGGAGAACCCGCTGCCGCTGCCGATTATAGATATCGACGCGCCGACGCTTGCCATGACATTTTTGCCCAACACCTCTCCTTTCATGGGCAAGGAAGGCCGATTTGTAACATCAACCGCGCTGTGGGAACGCTTGCTCAAAGAAAAAGAGGCGAATGTTTCCATTGTTATTGAGCGTTCCCCGGTCTCCGAATCATTTAATGTGAAAGGCAGGGGAGAACTTCAGCTTGCCATTCTTATAGAGGAACTGCGGCGCGAGGGCTATGAGTTTTCCGTATCACGTCCGGAGGTCATATACCATGAGGAAGGCGGAAAAAAGACCGAGCCGGTTGAACTTGCCGTTATAGATGTGGCCGATGAGTATGTCGGCGTTGTCATAGAAAAGCTCGGCATGCGCAAGGGCGAGATGCTCAACATGACGCCCGGCGCCGATGGCTACAGCAGAATGGAGTTCAAGGTGCCCTCGCGCGGCCTCATAGGGTTCCGCAATGAGTTTTTAACCGACACCCGCGGTACCGGCATTATCAATCATACATTTTATGAGTATGAGCATTACAAGGGTGATATTCCAAGCCGAAACAGGGGCGCGCTTGTGCAAATGGAAAAGGGAACGGCAACCGCGTACGCCCTTGACACTCTCGCTGACCGCGGCGAACTCTTTATAACTCCGGGCACAGAGGTTTATTCCGGGATGATAATGGGAGCCAACAGCCGCGATAGCGATATGGAGGTCAATGTATGCAGAACAAAGAAACTGACAAACACAAGGGCATCCGGATCCGATGACGCAATAAAGCTCTCGCCGCCGAGGTTCTTTTCGCTTGAACAGGCATTAGAGTATATCGCCGATGATGAGCTGCTGGAAGTGACGCCGATGAATATCCG